>JBBSPW010000001.1:0-88630 GCA_038258365.1 Burkholderiales bacterium
ATCATCAACGAGCCCACCGCTGCGGCGCTGGCTTTCGGCCTGGACAAGCACGGCAAGGGCGACCGCAAGATCGCGGTGTTCGACCTGGGTGGTGGGACTTTTGACATCTCGATCATCGAGATTGCCGATGTCGATGGCGAGAAGCAGTTCGAGGTGCTGTCGACCAACGGCGACACCTTCCTGGGTGGAGAAGACTTCGACCAGCGCATCATCGATTTCATCGTGGGTGAGTTCAAGAAAGAGCAAGGCGTCGACCTGACCAAGGACGTGCTGGCGCTGCAGCGGCTGAAGGAAGCCGCCGAGAAAGCCAAGATCGAGCTGTCCAGCAGCACCCAGACCGATGTCAACCTGCCCTACATCACGGCCGATTCCACCGGTCCGAAGCACCTGAACATCAAGCTCACGCGCGCCAAGCTCGAAAGCCTGGTGGACGAGCTGATCCAGCGCACGATCGACCCCTGCAAGGTGGCGGTCAAAGATGCCGGCGTCAAGCTGACCGAGATCGACGATGTGATCCTGGTCGGCGGCATGACCCGCATGCCCAAGGTGCAGGAGATGGTCAAGGAGTTCTTCGGCAAGGAGCCGCGCAAGGACGTCAACCCCGACGAGGCGGTGGCGGTGGGCGCGGCCATTCAGGGCCAGGTGCTGGGCGGTGACCGCAAGGACGTGCTGCTGCTGGACGTCACCCCGCTGTCGCTGGGCATCGAGACACTCGGCGGCGTGATGACGAAGATGATCAAGAAGAACACCACGATTCCGACCAAGTTCGCGCAGACCTTCAGCACCGCCGACGACAACCAGCCGGCAGTGACGATCAAGGTCTACCAGGGTGAGCGCGAGCTGGCATCCGGCAACAAGAGCCTGGGCGAGTTCAACCTCGAAGGCATTCCGCCCTCGCCGCGCGGCATGCCACAGATCGAGGTGTCCTTCGACATCGACGCCAACGGCATCCTGCATGTGGGCGCCAAGGACAAGGCCACCGGCAAGGAAAACAAGATCACCATCAAGGCGAACTCGGGCTTGAACGAAGCCGAGATCGAGAAGATGGTGAAAGACGCCGAAGCCAATGCGGTCGACGACAAGCGCAAGGTCGAGCTGGTGCAGGCCCGAAATCAGGCCGATGCGATGCTGCATTCGGTCAGGAAGAGCCTGGCTGAGCATGGCGACAAGCTCGAAGCCCCCGAGAAGGAAAAGATCGAAGCGGCGTTGAAGGATGTCGAAGAAGCGATCAAGGGCGACGACAAGGCCGAGATCGAGGGCAAGACCGAAGCCCTGATGACCGCAAGCCAGAAGCTGGGTGAGAAGACCTATGCCGACGCGCAGGCGGCTGCAGCGGCTGCCGGCGCTGCCGGTGCAGCCGGTCCGGCTGACGGTGCCACCAGCGGCGGCGAGCCGCCCCGCGGAAAGCGCGAAGGCGAGGACGACGTCGTCGATGCTGACTTCAAGGAAGTCAAGTAACGGCGCCTGCGCCAGCTTCAGTGACGACGCCTGCGCCAGCCACAGTGGCTGCGCGAGCGACGCGCCGTGAGCGGTGTCTGCCGGATCGTCCGCAGCCCGCCACGGCTTTCTGTTTTGCGACTGCCGCGGTCCACTTCGGTGAATCGGTGGCAGCCGCGTTGATCAGTGGTTGAGGGTTCTGCATGGCCAAGCGCGACTTCTACGACATCCTGGGTGTGCCCAAGAACGCCTCCGAAGCCGACGTCAAGAAGGCTTATCGCAAGCTGGCGATGAAGCACCACCCGGACCGCAATCAGGGTGACGACTCGAAGAAATCGGAAGACAAGTTCAAGGAGGCCAACGAGGCCTACGAGATCCTGTCCGACCCGCAGAAACGGGCGGCCTACGACCAGTACGGTCATGCCGGGGTCGATCCGAGCATGGGCCGCGGCGGGCCGGGCGGTGAAGGCTTTGGCGGCTTCGCGGAGGCTTTCGGCGACATCTTCGGCGATATCTTCGGCGGCCAGGCTGGGGCGGGAGGCCGGCGACCAGGCGCCGGCGGTCAGCAGGTTTTTCGCGGCAGCGATCTCAGCTATGCGATGGAGATCACGCTGGAAGAAGCCGCCGGTGGCAAAGACACGCAGATTCGGGTCCCGAGTTGGGAGGCTTGCGAAACCTGCAGCGGCAGCGGCGCCAAACCGGGCACCGCGGCCAAGACCTGCCCGACCTGCAACGGCGCCGGCAATGTCCACCTGCGGCAGGGCTTTTTCAGCATCCAGCAAACCTGCCCGCATTGCCATGGCAGCGGCAAGATCATCCCCGAGCCCTGCACCACCTGCAGCGGCGCCGGCAGGCTGAAGAAGCAAAAGACGCTGGAGGTAAAGATTCCCGCCGGTATCAACGAAGGCATGCGCATCCGTTCGGCCGGCAATGGCGAGCCGGGTACCAACGGCGGGCCGGCTGGTGATCTGTACATCGAAATCCGAGTCAAGCAGCACGAGATCTTCGAGCGCGACGGCGACGACCTGCATTGCTCGGTGCCGGTAGGGCTGACGACCGCAGCGCTCGGCGGCACGATCGCCGTGCCCACCCTCGGCAACAAAGCCGAGATCGAACTGCCCGAAGGCACGCAGCATGGCAAGACCTTCAGGCTGCGCGGCAAGGGCATCAAGGGTCTGCGGTCCAGCTACCCGGGCGATCTTTATTGCCATGTGACGGTGGAAACGCCGGTCAAGCTGACCGAGCAGCAGCGAAAGCTGCTACAGGAGCTGGAAGAGTCGTTCCGGAAGTCGGGCGACCGCCATTCGCCGAACGCCAAGAGCTGGACCGACCGGGTCAAAGACCTGTTCAAGTGATGAACACACTTGGCATGGCCCCTTCCATTCAAGGTTGATGCCGCACAGCCGATAGCTTCTGGAGCAACCGCTCATCGGCGGCGAGGAAGGTCGAGGCATGTTTCAGGTGGACCGCGACGTCGTCAGCAGCCATGCGCTGGTGATCGACGGCAACCCCATTTCGCGCAGCGTGGCGTCGCAGCATTTGCGCGATTTCGGATTCGGGTCGGTGAAGGCGGTCAGCCGGGTGATCGATGCGCGAGAGTTGATGGAGCGCCGCCGCTTCGATGTCGTGATCTGCGACCTGCATTTCGATCACAGCAGCGAGTCGGGGCAAGACCTGCTTGAAGAGTTGCGGCGCGAACGCATGCTGCCTTACTCCACGGTGTTCTTCATGGTCACCGGCGAAGCGACATACCAAAAGGTGGCTGAAGCAGCCGAAGCGGCGCTCGACAGCTACCTGATCAAGCCCTTCTCTGGCAACACCTTGTTCGACCGGCTGAAGGAAGCTCGCCAGCGCAAACGGGTCCTGAAGGATATTTTCGACGCGGTCGAAGCCGGCAAGAACGAACATGCAGCCCAGTTGTGCCTGGCCCGCTTTGCCGCGCGCCAGATCTATTGGTTGTATGCGGCCCGCATCGGTGCTGAGCTGCTGCTGCTGCTGCAGCGTCACGAAGATGCGATGGGCCTCTACAACGCGGTGGTGGCCGCCAAAGCGGTGCCGTGGGCGCGGTTGGGAATCGGCCGGGTGCAACTGGCCGATGGCAACGTGGGGCAGGCGCGCCGCACGCTGGAATCGCTGGTGGAAGACGTGCCCGAATACGCCGATTCCTATGACGTGCTCGGCAAGGTGCACATGGAACAGGGCAACATCGAACTGGCCCTGGAAACCTACCGGATGGCTGCCGACATCACGCCGGGCTGCATCCTGCGTTTGCAGCACTGCGGAACGCTGGCGTTCTATGGTGGCGATGCTGCCACAGGGGTGCGGATGCTGGAGCGCACCTGGGCGATCGGCAGCAAGTCGCGGCTGTTCGATGTGCTGTCGATGATGTTGCTGACGTTCCTGCGTTTCGACGCGGTGGATGCGAAAGCACTGGACCTGTCGTGCGACGTGATTCACAAGTTCGCGGCTTCGTATCCGCAGTCGCTGAGATTGCGGCGAATGTCGGAACTGGCGCGCATCCTGGCTGGCCTGCGTGCCGGCCAGGTGGCGCACCAGGTGCACCAGGCCCGCGCCTTGCTAACGCAGATCGCCCAGCCGGACATGGACATGGAAGCAGCAACCAACCTGCTGTCGCTGTGGTCGCGACTCGATGAGTTTGGAGTCGAGAAAGACGAGATGCAGTCGGTGGTGCGGCGCGTCGCACGACGGTTCGCGGCCTCGAAGGCCGCCACGCAGGTGCTGGCGGCTGCGGTGCGTCGGCAAGCCGATGCGCAAGCCTGGATCAAGGAGGCGCAAGCCGAAATCCAGACGCTGGCCGAAAACGCCATGAACCATGCGGTTCATGGCGAGCCCAAGGCGGCGGTCGAGTCGCTGCTGGAACATGGCGAGGCCAGCGGCAACGCCAAGTTGATCGAGATGGCGTCGTTGGTGGCGCGCCGTCACGAGGCGCGGATCGGCGCTGACCTTGACTGCTTGCTGGCCAAGGCACAAACGCTGTCACGTCGTTATTGCGCGCCGGTCTCGCACATCGCCGGCGTGCGGCGAAGCAACCGCTCAGCGGGCGGCTTGGTGATGCGGCGCGCGGCCGGGACCGAGACGGCCGCAGCCAGTCCAACCCCGTCCCCTGCGGTTCAGACCACTGCCGCTGTGGCTGCCTGAGGCTCTCGACTGCAGCCGACACGCAATCGCCACGCGACCGGGAAGCGGCCGATAGGAGCCGATAGCAGCCGGTGGCAACCGGGCTGAAACCACTAGAACAGCGACCCCTGCCCCGCCACGCTGGCGGGCGGGCGGAAGCTGCTGAGGTCCAGCTCCAAGCGCTTGCGGGACAAGCCCAGGCGGTCGCAGGCTTTGTCGAAGCGCTGCCGCAGCAGCCGAGCCCACACCCCCTGCCCCGTCATGCGGCTGCCGAAGCGGCTGTCGTTGTCGCGCCCACCGCGCATTTCACGCACTCGGGCCATGATCCGGGCTGCCCGATCCGGCACATGCTCGTCCAGCCAGTTCTGAAACAGCGGATTGACTTCCCAGGGCAGCCGCAACACCACGCTGAAGGCCATGCTGGCTCCGGCATCGCGCGCGGCCTGCAGGATGCGTTCAAGCTCGGGCTCATTCAGGAATGGAATCAGCGGCGAGACACTCACCCCCACCGGAATGCCCGCTTGAGCCAGGGTCTCGATCGTGCGCAAACGCCGGTGCGGCGCGGCGGCGCGCGGCTCCAGCGTGCGCGCCAATGCCGGGTCGAGCGTGGTCAGCGACACATAGACTGCAGCCATCTTCTGCTCGGCCATCGGCGCAATCAGGTCGATGTCGCGCTCGATCAGGCTCGACTTGGTGATGACGGAGAAACCGTGGCGCGCTTCGACCAGCACCTCGATCACCGAGCGCGTGATCTTCAGCCGCCGCTCGGCGGGCTGGTAGGCGTCGGTCACCGAGCCCAGGTTCAGCTGCATGGGCGCGTAGGCTCTTGCGGACAACGCCTCCCTCAAGCGGTCGGCGGCGTTGACCTTGGCCACGATGCGGGTCTCGAAATCGAGCCCCGGCGACAGATTCAGGAAGCTGTGCGTGGGGCGGGCATAGCAGTAGATGCAGCCATGCTCGCAGCCCCGGTACGGATTGATCGACAGATCGAAGCCGATGTCTGGCGATTCGTTGCCCGAAAGGATGCGCTTGACGTTTTCTTCCAGCACCACCGTGCCGGGGGCCACCGCTTCTTCCGCAGCGGCTTGCGCAAGCGTACCCCAGCCGTCGTCGAAGGCGCTGGTGGACCGTTCGGAGAACCGGTGCTCGATCGCCCAGATGGTGCCGCGCCCCTTGCGTGAGCCGCTGAGATAGGCGGCTTGCTGCGGCGCGTAGAGCAAGGTGGCAGCGGGTGTGGGTTCGGTTTGCATACTGTGAATATAACCAGCGTGCCTTGCCTCCACAACCCAGGGCTTCAGTACTCGCTGCCCGAGCTTCCCGGTGCCAGGTTGTCGAAGCGCGTGAGTGGCTTCAAGAAGGTGAGCTTGACCGTGCCGACCGGCCCGTTTCGCTGTTTGGCGATGACGATTTCGGACACCCCCGGTTCCTTGCTCTCCTTGTTGTAGTAGTCGTCCCGGTAGATGAACATGATGATGTCGGCGTCTTGTTCGATCGCACCCGATTCGCGCAGGTCGCTCATCATCGGCCGCTTGTCGTTGCGCGATTCCACGCTGCGGTTCAACTGCGACAGCGCCATCACCGGGCACTGCAACTCTTTGGCGAGTGCTTTCAGGCCACGCGAGATCTCACCGATCTCGGTGGCACGGTTTTCGTCGCTGCCGCTGCTGCCGCTCATCAGCTGCAAATAGTCGATCACGATCAAGCCCAGTTGCCCGAACTGCCGCGCCATGCGGCGCGCCCGTGCCCGCAGCTCCGAACCCGTCAGGGCCGCGGTTTCGTCGATGTAGAGCTGCACCTGGCTCAGCCGCTCGACCGAATCGGTCAACCGCTCCCACTCGCCGCTGTCGAGGCGCCCTGTGCGCAAGTTTTGCTGGTTGATGCGGCCGAGAGATCCCACCAGGCGCAGCGCCAGCTGCGACGCACCCATCTCCATCGAGAACACCAGCACCGGCAGGCCTTCCTGCACCGCCACATGCTCGGCGATGTTCAGCGCGAAGGCTGTCTTGCCCATCGACGGCCGTGCCGCGAGCACGATCAGATCCCCTTTCTGCAGCCCTGCAGTCATGCGGTCCAGGTCGTAGAAACCGGTGCGAACGCCAGTGACTTCCTCGGCGCCGTTGTCGTGCAGCTCCTGCACGCGGTCGATCAAACTGACGACCAGCTTGTCGATGCCCTGAAAGCCCTGCTTTTGGCGCGAGCCTTCTTCGCCGATCTGAAAGATCTTGCTTTCGGCTTCGTCCAGCACGGTGCTGACCTGCCGGCCCTGCGGATTGAAGGCGCTGGTGGCAATGTCGTCGCTGGCGGCGATCAGCTTGCGCAGGATCGAACGTTCCCGAACGATCTCGGCGTAGCGCCGCATGTTGGCCGCACTCGGCACGCTTTGCGCCAGCGCATTCAGGTAAGCGAGTCCGCCGGCGTCGGCAGCCTTGCCCACCCCCTGCAACTGCTCGAAGACGGTGATGACATCGGCCGGCTTGCTGTTGGACACCAGCCCGCCGATGGCGCCGTAGATCAGCCGGTGTTCATGGCGGTAGAAATCGCTGTCGGTCAGCAAGTCACCGGCGCGGTCCCAGGCCAGGTTGTCCAGGAGCAGGCCGCCCAGCACGCTCTGCTCGGCTTCGACCGAGTGCGGGGGAACGCGAAGCCTTGCGACTTCATCGTCGCGGTGGACGCTGTCACGGGGTTCGAAGAGCGCAGACATGGTGGGTGTTCGTTGGGGCGTGACCGCTTGCAGATGCAGCGGTTGTGAACAGGCGGTGGACAAGCCGGTGGACAAACCGTGGAAATCGCAAATCCCCAAATGACGAGGGCCGGAACCTGCTGTCTGCAGGCTCCGGCCCTGGAATCATCGGTCCAGCTTAAACCGGACCGACGAGGAAGCGCAATGGGTCGATCTACCCTCAGGTGGTCTGCGGAATCACCTGCACTGTCAGCTCGACCTGGACATCGGTGTGCGGCGACACCTGCACGGTGTGCTCACCGGTGGTCTTGATGGCCCCGCTGATCAGCTTGACCTGCGACTTCTGCACCGTCATGCCGAGCTTGCCCAGTGCTTCTGCAATGTCGGCATTGGTGACCGAGCCGAACAAGCGGCCATCCACACCGGCCTTCTGGGCGATGAAGACCGTTTTGCCGGCCATCTTTTCGCCCAGAGCCTGGGCTTCGGCCAGCTTGGCAGCCGCAGCTTTCTCCAGGTCCGCGCGGCGGCCTTCGAATTCCTTGATCGCCGATTCGGTGGCGCGGCGCGCCAACTTGGTCGGGATCAGGAAGTTGCGGGCATAGCCTGGCTTCACATTGACGACGTCGCCCAGGTTGCCGAGCTTGCCGACTTTTTCGAGAAGAATGATTTGCATGGTGTCGGCTCCCTCAGACCTTGTGTTGGTCGGAGTACGGCAGCAACGCCAGGAAGCGAGCGCGCTTGATGGCGGTGGTCAGCTGACGCTGGTAATAGGCACGCGTACCCGTCAGGCGGGCCGGCGTGATCTTGCCGTTCTCGCCAACGAAATCGCGCAACACATCGATTTCTTTGTAGTCGATCTCTTCGACTTTGGCGACCGTGAATCGGCAGAACCGCTTGCGACGGAACAGCAGCGACTGGGTGTTGCGCTTGGGGCGCTTGTCTTTTGAAAAACGACCTTTGCCGCGGGGAGGGGGCATGTCAAGCTCCTGAGAAATGAAGTTCGTGAAGGTCAAGCCAACGGCTCGACCGATGTGATGTGAAACAACAATCCGCGCCCGTTGCGGGAGCCCGTCAGAAAGCCTGCATACAAGCCGCCTGATCCCAACTCCAGCGCGCGCACCGCTTGCGTGACCGCCCCGATCGCCACCGCGCGCAATTCCATCGAAACCTTGCGCGGTTGGCCGTCTTCGCTTACCTCGGACTCGTGCTTCAAGCTCAAGTCCAGGGCCATCAGACCGGCCGGGGTGTAACGCTCGCGAGCCCTTTCAACCAGCGTGGCCGACAGAACCAGTCGGTTCATGCACGGCGCCAGTGGTCAGGGCGCAGCGCGGTCAGGCTGTCGCTTCCTGGCGTTCCTTGCGGGCTTCCTCGCGCTCGACTGCTTTCATCATGATCGATGGCGAAGTATCGGCCTTGTCGCGCTTGACGGTCAGGTGCCGCAGCACCGCATCGTTGAAGCGAAAGCCGGTTTCGAGTTCGGCCAGGATTTCGTTGTTGCACTCGATGTTCAGGCACAGGTAGTGCGCCTTCACGAGCTTCTGGATCATGTAGGACAGCTGACGCCGCCCCCAGTCTTCGACCCGGTGCACCTGGCCGCCGGCGCCAGTGACCAGGGTCTTGTAGCGTTCCAGCATGGCGGGAACCTGTTCGCTCTGATCCGGGTGGATCAAGAGCACGATCTCATAGTGACGCATGGAAGCTCCTTGTGGTTTCCGCTCAGGGTGTCTGAACAGCGAAGCCGCCCCGGATTGCGTCTGCGGGTGCGGCAAGGTGAACCCAATATTCTATCCTGCTGTGCAATCGATGCGATGCCCGCCTGGGCTGCTGCGCTGATCGAGCCTCAGTCGCTGACTGAGTGCTGACGCATGCGGTCCACCACCGCTTGCTGCGCTTCGGTCGGTGCTGCGGTGCAAACACTGACCAGGATCATGGCCAGGAACCCGGCCGGCACCGCGAATACCCCGGCCGAAATCGCGTCGATGCCGAACCAGGCTCGGTCCGATGGGATCCCGCCAAGGCCGAGCCAGCTTCTCAGTACCGGCAGATTGGTGGCCATGTACCAGGAGCACACCGCGAGCCCGGTGACCATGCCCGCGACCGCGCCGGCACGGTTGGCGCGGCGCCAGAAGATGCCGAGCACCAGGGTCGGAAAAAACGCGGCTGCCGCAAACGAAAAGGCCGCGGCCACGAACTGCAGGATGTCGGTGATCTTCAGCGCTGCCACCAGCGCCGCCAGCATCGCCACCACCATCACCGCCATTTTCGAGGCCACCACGCGGCGCGCGCCGGTGGCCTGGCGGCCCAGCGCGCCGTAGTAGACATCGTGGGTGGCGGCGTTGGCAATCGTCAACAGCAAACCGTCTGCAGTCGAGAGCGCGGCGGCCAGCCCACCTGCCGCCACCAGGCACGTGACCCAGTAAGGCAGCCCACCGATTTCGGGCGCCGCCAGCACGATCATGTCGCCGCCGATGCGCATTTCGGCGAGTTGCAGCAAGCCGTCGCCATTGATGTCTTCCACAGACAGCAGCCCTGGATCGAGCCTGGACCAGCGACTGACCCAGGCCGGCAGTTGGTCGAATGGCATGCCCACCACATGGGCCAGCACCTCGGCCTTGACCAGCACCGCCAGCGCTGGCGCTGCGGTGTAGAGCAGCATCACGAACAGCAGGGTCCAGGCCACCGACCGGCGGGCCTGCGAGGCGCCGGTGACGGTCTGGTAGCGGGTCAGCACATGCGGCATCGCCGCTGTGCCCATCATCAGGCACAGCACCAGTGCCAGGAAGTTCAGGCGGGCGCTGTCGAAGCGTTGCAGGGCTGGCGCATCGCCCTGCGGGTCACCGGTGGCGAACGGCAGCGTTTGCGGCGCCATGCCGGCCAGCGGCTGGGCTTGTTCCAACGCGATCTCGCGCCGGCTCCGATAGTGCTCACGGGCCGCAGCTTCGGTGCGCGGGCGGTTCACGAAATCGCGTTCTGCACGCTGTATTTGCAGCAGTGGCGCATGGTCGGCGCGCAGTGCGGCAACCCGGTCGCGCAGACTGGCGCTGTCGGCGGCCATCGCACGGGGCACGTCCTGCAACTTCTGCAGGTGCTCTTCGGCACGCTGCTGCCACAGGCGCCGCACCTGCAGTTCGGCCGGGTCGGCGACCAGCTGCGCTTCGCGGGCATCGATCGCTGCCACCTGCACATGGTGAGTCAGCACCGGCAGCGGGCTGCCGTTCTGCTTGATCGACAGCCAGGTCAACGGCACCAGGTAGGCCACGATCAACACCACGTACTGCGCCACCTGGGTCCAGGTCACTGCCCGCATGCCGCCCAGAAACGAGCACACCAAGACCCCGCCGAGGGCCACGAACACACCCAGTTCGAAGCCGAAGCCGGTCAAGTGCGAGGTGATCAAGCCGACGCCGTAGATTTGCACGACGACATAGACGAAGGACACACCGATCGCTGCGGCAGCACCGATCAGCCGTGGCGCCTGCCCACCGTAGCGAGCCTGCAAAAAGTCGGACACGGTGTAGCCACCGAAGCGCCGCAAGTACGGCGCCAGCAGCAGGGTCAGCAGGCAATAGCCGCCCGTCCAGCCCAGGATGTAGGCGAGCCCCGCGAAACCCTTCAGGTAGAGCACCCCTGCCATGCCGATGAAGGACGCTACCGACATCCAGTCGGCTGCAGTGGCCACGCCGTTGACCACAGCCGGCACCCGGCGACCGGCGACGAAGTACTCTGATTCGCTGGCCGTTCGGGCCATGAAACCGATGCCCGCGTAGGCCGCTACCGTAGCGACCAGAAAGCCGGTTCCGATCCAGCTGCGCGGCAGCCCGAGGGCTTCGGCTGCCGCCATTGCCACGATCAGCGCGCCAAGCAGCGCGGCGAACAGGCCGGCAAGCGCAACGCGTGTCACGCCGGGTCCGCGGGCGTCGAGGGGCTTTCGCGCTCGGACTTTGTGGGCCGCTCGATCCGGTCCATCAGTCCCGCGTAGGCCAGCACGATCGCCAGGTAGATCAGCAGGGCTGCTGCGGCCACGGCCCAATAGCCCGCGGGGAAACCAAACACCCGGAATGCCTGCAGATCGTGCGCAAACCACACCACCGCCAGTGTGGTCAGCAACCACAGCGCCAGCAGCGCGGCGGTCAGCCGACGGGTCGCACGCCAGACAGCACCCGTCTCAGCGGACACGGCCCGCTTCCGATTTCGCTTGTGCTTCCGACTGCGCCTCTGGCTGCGCTGCCGCTTCGGCTCCCGCTGCTGCTCGCACCAGCGCTGCCGACGCAAGGGTTGCCGCCTCGCAGTCGCTGGGGCGCCGCTCAGCCCGCCGCCAACCGCTTCCAGGTCTCGACGACCGTGTCCGGGTTGAGCGAGATCGACACGATGCCTTCCTTCGATAACCAGTCGGCGAAGTCCGGGTGGTCGCTGGGTCCCTGCCCGCAGATGCCCACGTACTTGCCGGTGGCGCGGCAGGCGGCGATGGCGCGCGAGATCAGCGCTTTGACTGCCGGGTCGCGCTCGTCGAAATCGCCAGCCAGCTGCTCGATGCCCGAGTCGCGGTCGAGTCCGAGCGTCAGCTGCGTCAGGTCGTTGCTGCCGATCGACATGCCGTCGAAGTGTTCCAGGAACTGCTCGGCGAGGATCGCGTTACTGGGCACCTCACACATCATGATGACCTTCAAGCCATCGACGCCTCGCTTCAGCCCGCGTTCGGCCAACATCTCCACCACCCGCGCGGCTTGCTTCACGGTGCGCACGAACGGCACCATGATCTCGACGTTGTCCAGCCCCATGTCGACCCGCACCCGCTTCAGCGCTTCGCATTCCATCGCAAAGGCATCGCTGAATTCGCCGCTGATGTAGCGGCTGGCCCCGCGAAATCCCAGCATCGGGTTCTCTTCATCGGGCTCGTAGCGGGCACCGCCGATCAGCTTGCGATATTCATTGCTCTTGAAGTCGGACAGACGAACGATCACCGGCTTCGGCCAGAAAGCCCCGGCGATCGTGGCGATGCCCTCGCACAACTTGTCGACATAGAAGGCACGGGGCGAGGCATGGCCCCGTGCCACCGACTCCACCGCCTTCTTCAAATCGGCATCGATGTTCGGATAGTCCAGGATCGCCTTCGGATGGACCCCGATGTTGTTGTTGATGATGAACTCCAGCCGTGCCAGGCCGACACCTGAATTCGGCATCTGCGCGAAGTCGAAGGCCAGTTGCGGGTTGCCGATGTTCATCATGATCTTGATCGGGCAATAGGGCATCTCGCCGCGCACCACATCGCTGACCTCGGTTTCCAGCAAGCCGTCGTAGACATAGCCGGTGTCGCCTTCGGCACACGACACGGTCACCAGCGCGTTCTCTTGCAACCGTCGGGTCGCATCGCCACAGCCGACCACTGCCGGAATGCCCAACTCGCGGGCGATGATCGCCGCGTGGCAGGTGCGTCCGCCGCGGTTGGTGACGATGGCGCCAGCGCGCTTCATCACCGGCTCCCAGTTCGGGTCGGTCATGTCCGTGACCAGCACATCACCCGGCTGCACGCGGTCCATCTCGGCCGTGCTGCTGACCAGCCGCACCGGGCCAGTGCCGATCTTCTGGCCGATCGCCCGGCCTTCGGACAGCACCGTGTTCTTGCTGCGGTCGCCTTTCAATTTGTAGCGTTGCTCGACCTTGCCACCCAACTGGCTCTTCACTGTTTCTGGCCGCGCCTGCAGGATGTAGAGCTTGCCGTCGACCCCGTCCTTGCCCCATTCGATGTCCATCGGCCGGCCGTAGTGGGCTTCGATGGTCATCGCGTACCTGGCAAGTTCGGTGACATCTTCGTCGGTCAGCGAATAGCGGTTGCGTTGCTCGGGCGCGGTGTCCAGCGTTTGCACCAAACGCGCGTTGGGGCCCTGGTCCGACACCGGGGCAAACTCCATGCGCTGCAGCTTCGATCCCAAGCCGCGCCGCAGCACCGCGAACTTGCCGCGCGCCAAGGTCGGCTTGTGGACATAGAACTCGTCCGGGTTCACAGCGCCCTGCACCACCAACTCTCCCAGCCCGTAGCTGGAAGTGATGAACACCACATCGGGGAAACCGGATTCGGTGTCGATCGTGAACATCACCCCGGCAGAGCCCAGGTCGGAACGCACCATGCGCTGCACACCTGCCGACAACGCCACATCGGCATGCGCGAAGCCCTTGTGCACGCGGTAGCTGATGGCGCGGTCGTTGTAGAGCGAGGCGAACACTTCCTTGATCCGGTGCAGCACATCGTCGATGCCGCGCACATTCAGATAGCTTTCCTGCTGGCCCGCGAACGAGGCATCGGGCAGGTCCTCGGCGGTAGCCGACGAGCGCACTGCAAAGCTGGACTCGGTGTCGCTTCCGTTCCCATCGCTGCTACCCGACAAGCGCTCGAACTGTTCCCTGATCGCCGTTTCCAGCTCGGGCGGCAGTGGGGTCTCGATCACCCAGCCGCGAATCAGTGCGCCCGCAACGGCCAGTGCGCGCACATCGTCGGTGTTCAGCGTCGACAACTTGTCGTCGATGCGAGCAGCCAAACCGCCCTGCTTCAGAAACTGCCGGAACGCATGGGCGGTCGTGGCGAAACCGCCGGGCACGCGAACGCCCTTGGCGGCCAGCTGGCTGATCATTTCGCCCAGCGATGCGTTCTTGCCGCCGACAGCATCCACATCGGTCATGCGCAGCTGCTCGAAAGGTGCGACCCAGGCGGTTGCGAGTGGGGTTGAGGTCATGGTGGTGGATGCCGAAGTGAATAAGTTGGTGCATGCGCGAGGCGGGCGGGCTGCAGTCGCGTCCGGTTCCGCGCGGTGAGTCGGTCGAGTTTAAGGAGTTCTTCCCTATAGTGGCCCACCGCCTCAGACGGCCTTCTGCCGCACCCGAACCATGCCCGAACGCACCGTGTTCTTTGTCTCGGACGGCACCGGCATCACTGCCGAAACCTTCGGCAACTCGATCCTGGCGCAGTTTCCGTCGCGCAAACGGCACATCCGGCGGCCGTTCGTGGACACCGTCGAGAAAGCGCTGGTGGTGGTCGAGGAGATCAACGCCACCGCCCAGCGCGAAGGCCGCCGGCCGATTGCCTTCATCACGCTCGTCGACGACGAGGTGCGCGAGATCGTCACCAACCCCTTGTGCCAAGCTCTGGTGCTGGACATGTTTCGCACCTTCGTCGAACCGCTCGAAGCGGAGTTCGGGGTCAAGAGCAGCCACCGGGTCGGGCGCTTTTCGGATGCCAGCGAAAGCCGCGAATACCACGACCGAATCGAGGCCATCAACTTCTCGCTGGCACACGACGACGGGCAATCGTCGCTGAACCTGGATGTGGCCGATGTGATCTTGCTGGGCGTCAGCCGCAGTGGCAAGACACCGACCTCCTTGTACCTGGCGATGCAGCATGGCATCAAGGCCGCCAACTGCCCGCTGATCCCCGAGGATTTCGAGCGCGGGCATTTGCCGACCGCATTGGGGCCGTACAAGAGCAAGTGCTTCGGGCTGACGATCGACCCCACGCGCTTGGCGCAGATTCGCAACGAAAGGCGCCCCGCCAGCCGCTATGCCTCGATCGAGAACTGCCGCTACGAGGTCGCGGAGGCTGAGACGATGATGCGGCGGTCGAACATCGCGTGGTTGTCGTCGACCCACAAGTCGATCGAAGAGATCGCCACCACGATCCTGCGCGATCTGCGGCCAGACCGGTTGATCTACTGAGCCCTACCGAGCCGTGTCCCGCGCGGTCCGCATCGAGCGGCTGGCTCCTTCGTACAAGCACACTGCAGCCGCTGCGGCGACGTTCAGCGACTCCTCGCCGCCCGGTTGCGGAATGCGCAGCTGCAGGCGACAGCGCTGCAACAGGGCCTCACTGACACCCTGCCCTTCATGCCCCAGCACCCAGGCGCAGGGGGTCGGAAGTTCTGCCGTCGACACATCCTGCCCGGCGTGCGAGCTGGTGGCCAGCATCGGCACCTGCAGCGCATCCAGATCGCCTGGCGCCAGGCCCTCGATCAAACGCAAGCCGAAATGCGCTCCCATCGCGGCTCGCAACACCTTGGGCGACCACAGTGCCGCCGTGCCCTTGATCGCCAGCACCTGCTGCGTTCCGAAAGCGGCGGCGCTGCGCAGGATGCTGCCGACATTGCCGGCGTCCTGCAGGCGGTCCAGCACCACGGTGGCGGCCAGTGGGTCCAGGCCGGACGAGGCCGGCATCGCAACCACGAAGCCGATCCTGGCGGGCGATCCCAGCGCGCTCAACTTCTCGAACAGCGCCGCCGGCACCACAGCAGTCTGTTCAGCGCTCGCAGCCAGGTTGCGCAGGGTCGAATCGTCATTCCAAGCGGCTTCGGTGATGACGGCCTGCAGCGCCTGCGTGGCTTGGCCGCAGCGGGCCTGCCAAGCGCTGCAGAGGTGCTCGCCTTCGATCCACACCTGCGAGTCGTGCCGGTAGGCGGCGCTGTCCTTCGCCAGCTTGCGCAGCCGCACGATCAGCGGGTTGTTGCGCGATGCGATGAACGTCGGCGAACTCACACAGCCGACTTCAGCAACGCAGCCGTCAATGCCAAACGCACCGGAGCAAAGCTGCGGCGGTGCGCTTCGCACGGGCCGTGCTGCTGCAAGGCCACCAGATGGGCACGGGTCGAATAGCCCTTGTGTGCCGCGAAGCCATAAGCCGGGTGTTGATCGTGCAGGGCCTCGCAAAGGCGGTCGCGCTCGACTTTGGCAAGGATCGACGCCGCCGAGATCGCCGGCATCCGCAGGTCGCCGCCCACCAATGCCGCCACCGGCATGCGCAGCAGTGGCGTGCGGTTGCCGTCGACCACCACGCGGTGCGGCGGCAGCCGCAGGCCCTGCACCGCGCGCTGCATGGCCAGCATCGTTGCTTGCAGGATGTTGAGGGTGTCGATTTCCTCGACGCTGGCGCTGGCGATGCTGCAGCAGAGCGCGTTGGCGAGGATCTGCTCGCGCAACGCTTCCCGCCGGCGCGGTGACAGCAGCTTCGAGTCGGTCAGCCCGCGCACAGGCTTGCGCGGGTCCAGGATCACCGCTGCAGCCATCACCGGCCCGGCCAACGGGCCGCGCCCGGCTTCGTCCACCCCGGCCACCAGGCCCGGGGCACCCCAGCCCGGCCCCAGCTGTTCAAGCCTGAAGAACCTGCGCGATGGCATCGCTGGCGAGTTGCGCCGTATCGCGGCGCAACAGGTGGTGGAGTTCAGCGAACCGCTGGCCGATGCGCTCGGAAGCTGACGGGTCGTCCAGCAGGCGCAGGACATCGGCGACCAGCACATCGGGCCGGCATTCGGCTTGCAGCCGTTCGGGCACCACGAATTCGTTGCAGAGAATGTTGGGCAAACCCACCCAGGGCTGCATCTGCATCGGCTTCATCAGCCGGTAGGTGAGCGGATTCATCTTGTAGCCGATCACCATCGGTCGTTTGAAGAGCGCTGCCTCCAGCGTAGCGGTGCCACTGGCGATCAGCGTCAGGTCACACGCCGCTAAGGCTTCGTGCGAGCGGCCGTCCAGCAGCTGCACCGACAGTCCCGGCGCATGCTGCTGCAACAGGCTGTTCACCAGGCGCCGCAGACCGGGCACCACTGGCAGCACGAACTTCAAGCTCGGGCGCTGCCGCTGCAACCCTGCGGCTGTTTGCAGGAAAGTTGGCGCGATGGCGGTGATCTCGCCACGCCGGCTGCCGGGCAGCAACGCAATCACGGCGTCGGCGTCATCGAGGCCGAGGGCGGCCCGGGCTGCGGCGCGCGGTGTCTGCACCGGAATCTCTGCAGCCAGTGGGTGTCCGACAAAGGTGGCAGCCACGCCGTGGGCATGCAGCAATGCCGGCTCGAAGGGAAACAGGCACAACACATGGTCGCAACTGGCTGCCATGGTTTTGGCGCGCCCCGCCCGCCAGGCCCAGATCGACGGGCACACGAATTGCACAGTCTTGACGCCCGCACGCTTCAACCGCGCTTGCAAGCCGAGGTTGAAGTCCGGCACATCGACGCCGATGAACAGGTCGGGCGGGTTGGAGAGCAGCCGCCGGGCCAATGCGTCGCGGATGCCGGCGATCTCACGGTAGTGACGCAGCACCTCGATGTAGCCGCGCACCGCCAGCTTGTCGTGGGGCCACCAGGACTCGAAGCCCTGCGCCCGCATGCGCGGCCCGCCGATGCCGCCGCTGGACAAGCCCGGCCAACGCTCGCGCAGACCCTGCAGCAGCAACCCCGCCAGCAGATCGCCGGAGGCTTCGCCGGCCACCATCGCGAGGCGCATGCTGCCGTCCGCCCTGCTCTGGCTAGCGCGCGATGCCGCGCGTGGAGCTGGCCAAGAAGTCCAGCAGCAGCTGCCGGTCGACGGCGATGTCGATGGCGTTCTGCTCCGCATCCTGGCCGTCGCTCTCAACGGCTTCGGCGCGCAAGGCAGCGATGGCCTCGATGGCCGCCGCCAGCGTCAAACCGTTCCGATACAGCAGACGGTGCATCTGCTTGATGGCGACGATGCGCGCACGCGAGAAGCCGCGTCGCCGCAGGCCTTCGGCGTTGACGCCATGCACGGCCAACGGATTGCCGGTGACCGTCATGAACGGTGGGATGTCCTGGCTCACATGGCTTTGAAAGCCGGTCATCACATGGGCGCCGACCTTGCAGAACTGGTGCACCCCCGTCAGCCCGCCGATGATGGTCCAGTCACCGACCTGCACATGCCCCGCCAGCGTGGCGTTGTTGGCCAGCACCGCGTCGCTGCCGAGTTGCACATCGTGCGCGACATGGGCATAGGCCATGATCCAGTTTCGGTCACCCACGCGCGTGATGCGGCTGTCCTGCACGGTGCCGCGGCTGAAGGTGCAGAACTCGAAGATGGTGTTGCCGTCGCCGATCTGCAGCTCGGTTGGCTCGCCGCGGTACTTCATGTCTTGCGGCGCACCGCCGAGCGAGGCATGCGCGTGGATGCGGTTGTCGCGGCCGATCGTGGTCGGCCCCTCGATCGTGCAGTGTGGGCCGACATGCGTGCCTTCGCCGATCCGCACCCCGGCGCCGATCACGGCATAAGGTCCCACGCTGACCGACGACGCGAGCTCGGCGCGCGCGTCGACGATCGCGGTGGCGTGCACCGTCGTCATCGGCTCAGCTGCCGCTCTCGACCCGGCGCATCGTGCACATCAACAAGGCTTCCGCTGCCAACTGGCCGTCGACCGTGGCCCAGGTCTTGTAGCGGTAGATGCCGGACTTGGCACGGTCGATCTCGGCATGCAGGATCAGTTGGTCGCCGGGGCCTACGGGCCGCTTGAAACGGGCGTTGTCGATGCCGACGAAGTACACCACCATGTCGGGCTCGGGCTCGCCGTCCATCGACTCGAAAGACAGCAGCGCCGCGGCCTGCGCCAGCGCTTCCAGGATCATCACGCCGGGCATCACCGGCCGCGCCGGAAAGTGGCCGACGAAATAGGGCTCGTTGATGGTGACGTTCTTCAACGCCTTGATGCGCACCCGCTTTTCGATTTCCAGCACCCGGTCCACCAACAGGATCGGATAGCGGTGGGGCAGCATCCGCAGGATGCGCTGGATGTCCATCTCGGGCGGGTGCTTCGGGATCATGTGGGGTCGTTCCGTGGCAGCCGGTTGGTTGATGAAGTCAAGGCGCAGGGGTTGGGGTGGCTGGGGCCTGCGCTGTGTCCTGCGCTTTTCCCACCCCTCGTTCCACCGCCCGCAAGCGGTCTCTGAGGCTGTGCAACTGGCGAAGCGTGGCGGCGTTCTTCTCCCACGACGCATTGTCATCGATGGGAAACGAGCCGCTGTAGACACCCGGCTTCCTGATCGAGCGCGACACCAGCGCACCGCCGCTGATGTGCACCCGGTCGGCGATGGTGATGTGGCCGACGACCATGGCGGCGCCACCGAAAGTGCAATGGCGGCCGATGCGCGTGCTGCCTGCGATGCCCGTGCAGGCAGCGATGGCCGTGTGGTCGCCGATGTGCACGTTATGCGCAATCTGCACCAGGTTGTCGATCTTCACGCCGTTGCCGATCACGGTGTCTTCGAGCGCGCCGCGGTCGACGCAGGTGTTGGAGCCGATCTCGCAATCGTCGCCGATGACCACCCGGCCCAGTTGCTCGATCTTTTCCCAGCGCCCCTCGTCTGGTGCGAAGCCGAAGCCGTCGCCGCCCACCACCGCTCCGGGGTGCAGGATGCAGCGCTCGCCGATGCGGCAGTCGTCGAGCAGACTGGAGCGTGGCTTGAGACAGCTTCCGGCACCGACCACAGCACCCTCGCCGACGATGGCGTGTTCTTGCAGTACAGCCTGCGCACCGATCACCGCGCCCCGGCCGACAAAGGCGAACGCGCCTATCGCGGCAGTGGGGTCGATTTGAGCGCTGGAGTCGACCGCGGCTTGCGGATGCACACCGGGCTTGGGAGCCGCCCGCTGCTGCAACACCCACCATTGCGAGAGTTGTGCATAGGCCAGGTAAGGATCCGCACAAACGATCGCTGCGCCGCGGGCAGCGGCACGATCACGCCATGCGGGTGCGGCGATGACGCACCCCGCCTGGCTCGCGTCCAACAGCGGCAGATAGCGCTCACTGGCGATGAAGCAGATCGTCTCTGGCCCGGCTGATTCAAGTGGCCCGATGCGGGTCACAACCGCGTCCGGGTCGCCCAGTAACTCGCCATCCAAATGCCGGCTCAGATCGGCCAGCCGCGCGCGCACGTTCACTGCGCGCCCAGCGGGACCTACTTGCCGGGCCCGGCGGGCGCCGCGTTCAGCATCTTGATCACCTTGTCGGTGATGTCGACGCGCGGGCTGTAGAAGATGACCTCTTGCAGGATCAGGTCGTACTTCTCGCTGTCGAAGATCTGCTTGATGACCCGGTTGGCCCGTTCGACCACCCCGGACAGCTCTTCGTTGCGACGCTGGTTCAGATCTTCCTGGAACTCTCGGCGTTTGCGCTGCAGGTCACGGTCTTGCTCGACCAGCTCGCGCTGGCGGCGGCTGCGCTCGGACTCGGACAGCGTCGGCGCTTCTTTTTCCAGCTTGTCGGCGGCCGACTTGAGACGGGCCGTGGCGTCGTTCATTTCGCGCTCGCGCTTGCTGAACTCGGCCTCGAGCTTGGCTTGCGCAGACTTGGCGGGGTTGGCTTCGCGCAGCACCCGCTCGCTGTTGACATAGCCGATCTTGAGTTCTTGCGCAGCTGCCGGCGCAAGCGTCACGGCACACAGTGCGGCAGCAGCCAGCAAACGACACGGCAGGGAGGCGAATCGCTTCATCAGAAGGCAGTCCCGATCTGAAATTGGAATCTCTGGATTCTATCGTTGCGCTCGAACCGCACCGGCTTGCCGTAGCTGAGCTTCAATGGACCCACCGGCGAGATCCACGACAGGCCGAGCCCCACCGAAGCGCGCAGCGAACCGGCGTCGATCTTCTCGTCTTCACGCCAGACGTTGCCGGCGTCCGCGAAGGCGAAGATTCGCAGCGACTTGTCGTTGCCGGTGCCCGGCACCGGAAAGTACAGCTCGCTGTTGATGTTCAAGCGTTTGGCACCGCCGATGTAGGCGCCCGTCGGATCGACCACACCCAGCGATCCTTGCTCGAATCCCCGCACCGTGCCCAGGCCGCCACCGTAGAAATTCTTGAACACCGGATAGGGCTTGCCGCCCAGCCCCTGTCCGATGCCAAGCTCGGCATTGACACCGAGCGACATCCGGTAGGGCAGTTGCCAGTACTCCTGGTGCTGCAGGTTGGTGCGCAGGTAGCGCACATCGCCGGCAAACGCATACTCGAAGTTGACCCGCTGGTAGCGGCCCGCGGTGGGCACCAGCACGCTGTCCCGAGCGTCCCGAGCCCAGCCGATGGTCAGCGGGAAGCTGTCGGTCTTGGCGCCATACAACACGCGGTAGTTCAGGTACGACAGCGGGATGCCGGCGGAGGTGCTGATCTCGGTTCGTTCGTAACCGATGCCCAGAAACACCGTGTCGTACTCGCTGAACGGGATGCCGAAACGAACGGTGGCGCCCGGCGTCTTCAAGTCGTATGAATCACCCAGGCTGTTGATGGGACGGCTGGTGCGATAGAAAACATCGATCGCGCGCGAAATGCCGTCGACCGTCCAGTACGGGTCCACCGTGCTGACCACCAGCGTGCGGTTGTAGCGGCTGGTGTTGACCTCGATGCCCAGGTAGTTGCCCGAGCCGAACACGTTCTCTTGTCGCACCGAAGCGGTGAAGGTGAATTTCTCGGCGTTCGAATAACCTGCGCCCACCAGCAGATTGCCGGTCGGTTTTTCTTCCAGCGTGACCACCAGATCGACCTGGTCGGGTGCGCCGGCGACCTCGCTGGTTTCGACCTCGACGGTCTTGAAATAGCCGAGCCGGTCGACCCGCTCTTTGGACAGTTTGATCAAGCCGCCGTCGTACCAAGCGCCCTCCAGCTGGCGGAACTCGCGCCGCACCACCTCGTCGCGGGTGCGCGTGTTGCCGGCCATGTCGATGCGCCGCACATAGACGCGGCGCTGCGGCTCGGCGGTGAACACCAGTCCCACTTGCGCCTTCTCACGGTCGATCTCGGGCCTCGCATCGACCCGCGCAAAGGCATAGCCATACAAGCCGAACAGATCCTGGAAACGTTTGCTGGTCTCGGTCACCGCATCACCGCGGTACGGTTGCCCCGGACGCAGCAGCACTCGGGTGCGGAACTCGTCGTCCTTGCCCAGGTAGTCACCTTCCAGCTTCACCGAGGTGACGGTGTAGGGCTGGCCTTCCTTGACCGAGATGGCGATCGAGATCGTTTGCTTGTCGGGGGAGATCGTGACCTGAGTCGATTCGATCGCGAATTCGAGATAGCCGCGGTTGACGTAGTAGGCGCGGATCTTCTCCAGGTCGGAATTGAGCTTGGCGCGCGAATAGCGGTCGGACTTGCTGTACCAGGTGAACCAGCCGCTGGGGGTCAGCTCGAACAGGCCGAGCAGGGTCGAGTCGGTGTAGACCGTGTTGCCGGTGATGCGGATGTCGGCGATGCGGGCGGCCTCGCCTTCGGTCATCGTGAAGGTGATGTTGACCCTGTTGCGCTCGATCGGCGTGATGGTGGTCACCACCTCGGCGCCATACAGGCTGCGGCTCAGGTACTGGCGTTTGATTTCCTGTTCGGCGCGGTCGATCAGGGCTCTGTCGAACGGCAGGCCCTCGCCGATGCCGGAATCGCGCAGCGACTTCAGCAGCGGGTCCTTGTCGAACTCTTTCAAGCCGACGAACGTGACGCTGGAAACGATCGAACGCTCGTCGACGATCAAGGTCGCCACCTCGCCTTCGATTTCGATGCGCACGTCCTTGAAGAGACCTGTCGCGAACAGCGAGCGCAGTGCCGCCGCGCCCTTGTCGTCGGTGTAGGTGTCCCCGATGCGAAACGGCAGCGCTGCAAACACAGTGCCGGGGTCGGTGCGCTGCAAACCTTCGACTCGGATGTCCTTCAGGACGAAGGGCGTGACGGCCAGGGCGGACGGCGCAACTGCTACAGCCGCAAGCGCGACCACAACAGCCGCTACCGGGCGCAGCGGCCCGAACGGGAACACAGGGAGCATGGGATTCAGTGCACGCCCATCAGGCGCGCAACGTCGTTGAAAAGGGCGACCGACATCATCATCAGCAGGACGACGATACCGCTGCGTTGCAGCCGGGCCAGCCAGAGATCGGAAACCGGCCGGCCGGTGACGCCCTCGAAAATGTAATACATGAGGTGGCCACCATCGAGCATCGGCAGCGGCAGCAGGTTCAGCACGCCGAGGCTCACACTGACCAAGGCCAGGAAGCCGAGGTAGTAGGCCAGACCCTGGTTGACCGACTGGCCCGCATAGTCGGCGATCGTCAACGGGCCGCTCAGATTCTTGATCGATGCCTCGCCGATCAGCATCCGGCCGAGCATGCGCAGGGTCAGCACCGAGACATCCCAGGTGCGTTCTGCGCCTTGCACCAGTCCGTCGATCGGTCCTTGCGTCACGGTCACCATCTCGGGTGCCGAGCCGATGAACGCGTCGACACGACCGATCAATTTCTCGCCGTCGCGCAACACACGGGGTTGAACCTCCACGTCGATCACGGTGCCCTGACGCTCGATCGTCCAGCGCTGGGCCGCGATGCCGGTGGCGGTGGCGGTGGCGGGTGCAGCAGCAGCGGCCGACTCGCGGATACGTTCACGCAACGTCTGCGCATCGGCCACCGGTTGGCCATCGACGCTCAGCACCTTGTCACCCTTGCGCAAACCGGCTGCCGCGGCCGGACCACCCGCCTTGACCTCCCCCAGCTCCGCTTCGCTGAAAGCCGGCCCGAGACCGATTTGGCGCAGCATGCGGGCGTCCACATCGCGTGACTCGATCGCACCCAGGTCGAGTCGCAGGGTGCGGTTGCCACGGCCGTCGCGGTCGCTGACCTGCAATTGCACCGGCCGCGCGTCGATGGCCGCCTGCGTCAGACGCCAGCGCAGATCGGTGAGCGAGTTGATCTCGCGCCAGTCCTCGCCATCAGAGGAGATGGACCGCACCCAATCGCCGGCGCGAAGGCCGGCCTGATCGGCCAGGCTCGCCGCCACCGGGGTGCCCACCACCGCCCTGGGTTCTTCCACGCCGATCCAGTGCGCGGCCGCATACAGCAGCACCGCCAGCAACAGGTTGGCAATCGGGCCAGCCGCCACGATCGCGGTGCGCTGCAAGAGCGGCTTTCTGTTGAACGCCTGGTCCAGCTCTGAAGCATCGACCGGCGCTTCGCGCTCGTCGAGCATTCGCACATAACCGCCCAGCGGCAGCGCGCAGAGCACGAATTCGGTGGAATCGGGCGCTGCCTGGCGCCGCCACAACACCTTGCCGAAGCCGACCGAAAAGCGCAGCACCTTGACACCACAGGCCACCGCCACGCGGTAGTGACCGTATTCATGAATCACCACCAGCACGCCGAGCGTGAACAGGAAGGCCAGGATGGTGATGATCACTTGCGGTGTTCCTTCATGAGCTTCTTCATCACCTCGCACGCGGTCGCGCGAGCGCGGCTGTCGAGGTCGATCAGATCGGCCAGCCGGTGGTCGGCCGACAACTGTGGCTGCAGGCGGTCGAGCGTGCCCGCGTTGACGGTGTGAATCGCCGTGAAGCCGATGGTTCCGGCCAGGAAAGCGGCCACCGCTTCCTCGTTGGCCGCGTTCAGGATCGCCGTGGTGCCCAGCGGCGCCCTCAAGGCGTCGTAAGCCAGCTGCAAACCCGGAAAGCGGCGGCCATCGACAGGCTCGAAGCTCAGCGCTTTCAACGACTGAAAGTCGAGCCGCGGCGCGCCGGACTCGATGCGCCGCGGAAACGACAAGCCGTAGGCGATCGGCACTTTCATGTCGGGACTGCCCAATTGCGCCAGCACCGAGCCGTCCCGACACACCACCATCGAATGGATGATGCTCTGCGGATGGATCACAACCTGGATGCGCTCGGGCGGCAGGTCGAACAACCACCGCGCCTCGATCACCTCCAGCGCCTTGTTCATCATGGTCGCCGAATCGACCGAAATCTTGCGGCCCATGACCCAGTTCGGATGCGCCACCGCCTGCTCGGGTGTGATGCCTTGCAACGAGTCCGGGTCGTGGCTGCGGAAAGGCCCGCCGCTGGCGGTCAGCACGATGTGGTCGATGTGCTCGGCCCAGCGGCATCGGTCTTCGGGCAGGCACTGAAAGATCGCCGAATGCTCGCTGTCGATGGGCAACAGGGTGGCACCGCCGCGCAGCACCGCTTGCATGAACAAGCTGCCGCCCACCACCAGCGCTTCCTTGTTGGCCAGCAGCAGCCGCTTGCCGGCTTCGGCCGCAGCCAAGCAAGGGGGCAGGCCCGCGGCGCCGACGATCGCCGCCATCACGCTGTCGACATCGGCTGCCGCAGCCAGATCGCACAAGGCTTCGGCGCCCACCTGCACATCCGTGTCGATGCCGGCTGTGGCCAGCAAGCCGCGCAGGCGCTTCGCTGCCGCTTCATCGGGCACCACCGCCACCCGCGGCTTGAAGCGCCGGCACTGTTCAAGCAAGGTGTCGACGCGGCGGAAGGCACTCAGGCCAACCACCTGGAACCGCTCCGGGTGGCGCGCCACCACCTCGAGCGTGCTGCAACCCACCGAACCGGTGGACCCCAGAACCGCCAGTCGCTGCACGGTGATGTCGTTCATCCGAGGCCCATCGCCAGCACCGCCAGCGCTGCCGGCAACACCGGCAACAAGGCATCCACGCGGTCCAGCACGCCACCATGGCCGGGCAGAAGCTGGCTGCTGTCCTTGGCGCCGGCTGCGCGCTTGACCAAGGATTCCACCAAGTCGCCCACCACACCCAGACCGGCCAAGGCCAGCAGTGCAACCACCAGTCCCAAGAGTCCCAACTCCGCCAGCAAACGCGAGTACAGGCTGGGCCCGTCGAAGCCGAAGGTGCGGTCCAGTGCGATCCATACAGCGGCCAGCAGCAGCACCCCGACCATGCCCGACCACACCCCTTCCCAACTCTTGCCAGGGCTGATGGCGGGTGCCAGCTTGCGTCGCCCGAAACGCCGGCCGCCAAAGTACGCCGCCACATCGGCCATCCACACCAGGCACAGCGTCGACAGCATGAAGTTGTTGCCGATCTGCTGCGCCTGCACCAGCGCCAGCCAGGCAGCCCACAGCACCACGAGCCCGATTCCGGTGCGCGGCAAGCGCGGCAGCCGCGGCCACAGCGCAGGCCCGGCGCGCAGGGCCACCACGCCGATGACGATCCACAGCAGCGACATCGCCCACCACAGCCAGCTGGGCGCCGGCTGACCCCCGCGGCCCCAATTGCCGACCCAGGTGATGAGCCCGAGCATCGCCACCGCCGCGCCCATCGCCAGCGCGGGTTTGCCGCATGCACCGTTCAACCGCGCCCATTCCCACCCGGCCGCAGCCATCAACGCCAGCGTCAGCATCGCAAACGGCCACGCACTGGAAGCCATCAACGACCCCAGCAACACCGCCACGAGCACCAGGGCAGTGATGATCCGCTGCCGCAACACGGGCTAATCGCCCTCTGGTTGCACAGAGGTCGGCCGGATAGCACCGAAACGGCGATCGCGCTGGGCAAAAGCCAGCAGCGCTGCGTCGATCTCGGCCTTGCCGAAATCGGGCCAGAGGCATTCGGTGAAGAACAGCTCCGAATACGCAGCCTGCCAGAGCAGGACGTTGCTGATGCGCATCTCGCCGCCGGTGCGAATGAAGAGGTCAGGGTCGGGTGCGAACGACAGCGCCATGTGGCGCGACAACCAGGCCTCGTCGACGACATCGGGCGCCACGCCTTCGGCCAAAGCCGTGCGACAGGCCTGCACCACGTCCCAACGGCCGCCGTAATTGAACGCCACTGCCAGGGTGATGCGACTGTTGTGGGCGGTGATGCGTTCGGCATGATCCCAGGCCTTGCGCAATTGATCGGAAACCGCCGAGCGGTCGCCGACGATGCGGATCCGAACCCCGTCTCCGGCCAACTTGCTCAAATACTTCGACACCGCCACCAGCACCAGACTCATGAGCCCGGATACTTCTTCAGTGGGGCGCTTCCAGTTCTCTGAAGAAAACGCGAACACCGTCAGAAACTCCACCCCACGGTCGGCGAACAGGTTCACCGCTCGGACCAGCGCATCGACCCCTTGCTTGTGGCCGAAGAAGCGCGGCATGAAACGCTGACGCGCCCAGCGCCCGTTGCCGTCCATCACCAATGCGACATGGCGCGGCACGCCGGTCGCCGCCTTGGACGACGGCTGGGCGGAGCTGTTCGCCACTGACAAATCAGACATTGGGAGGCATGGGGGTCTGAACCGACGGTGGTGATCGACAGCAGGAGTCGAGGGGCTGCAGCGGCTGCTCAGACCGCCAGAACTTCGGCTTCCTTGCCCTGCACCAGGCGGTCGATCTCGCCGATGGCGCGGTCGGTCAGGCGTTGCACCTCGTCTTGCGCGCGGCGCTCGTCGTCTTCCGACAAGGCCTTGTCCTTCAACAGCCGCTTCAAATGGTCGTTGGCTTCGCGCCGCACCGAACGCGTCGCGATCTTGGCGTCTTCGCCCGCGTTGCGAACGATCTTCGTCAAGTCCTTGCGCCGCTCTTCGGTCAACGCGGGCATCGGCACCCGCAGCAGGTCGCCCTGCGAAGCCGGGTTCAACCCCAGATCGGACTCGCGGATGGCCTTCTCGATCTTGGCACCCATGCCCTTTTCCCAGGGCTGCACACTGATCGTGCGCGCATCCAGCAGCGTCACGTTGGCGACTTGGCTGATGGGCACCATCGAACCGTAATAGTCGACCTGCACCTGGTCGAGGATGCCGGGGTGCGCACGGCCGGTGCGAATCTTCTGCAGATCGGCCTTGAACGACTCGATGGACTTGCCCATCTTCTGCTCGGCCAGGGCGATGATCTCGGTGGGGGTCTGTTCGGTGGTCATCTTGAAAGCTTTTTAAACGTGGACCAAGGTGCCTTCGTCCTCGCCCATCACCACGCGTTTGAGCGCGCCGGGCCTGAAGATGCTGAACACCTTGATCGGCAGCTTCTGGTCGCGGCACAGCGCAAAGGCGGTCGCGTCCATCACCTGCAGGTTGCGTGAGATGGCTTCGTCGAAGCTGATACGGGTGTAGCGCGTGGCGGATGCATCCTTCTTCGGGTCGGCGCTGTACACCCCGTCGACCTTGGTGGCCTTCAGCACCAACTCGGCGCCGATCTCGGCACCGCGCAGCGCGGCTGCCGTGTCGGTGGTGAAGAACGGGTTGCCGGTGCCGGCCGCGAAGACCACCACCTTGCCCTCTTCCAGATACTGCAACGCCTTCGGCCGCACATAAGGCTCGACGACCTGTTCGATGCTGATGGCCGACATCACCCGTGCGGTCATGCCTTCCTGACGCATCGTGTCTGCGAGCGCCAGCGCGTTCATCACCGTCGCCAGCATGCCCATGTAATCGGCTGTCGCACGGTCCATGCCGACAGCACCGCCGGCCACGCCGCGAAAGATGTTGCCGCCGCCGATCACGACCGCGACTTCACAGCCCAGATGGGTGATCTCTTGCACCTCTCGCACCATCCTCACGATCGTGGCGCGGTTGATGCCGTACGCGTCCTCGCCCATCAGGGCCTCACCCGACAGCTTCAGCAGGATGCGCTTGTACGCGGGCATCGTTTCGACTCCGATTGAAAGGGCGCAGTGTAAGGGTCGACCCGGGCAGCCCCGCGCTGCCAGCCGGCCAGGAAAGCCGGTTTCAGGTCCTGCTTCAGCGGCCGTCAGCCCCCTTTGGCAGCGGCCACTTGCGCTGCCACTTCGGCTGCGAAGTCGTCGGTCTTCTTCTCGATGCCTTCGCCCACCACATAGAGCGTGAAGCCCTTGATCTGGGTGGCCTTCTCTTTCAGCATCTGCTCCACCGTTTGCTTGTCGTTCTTGACGAAGCTCTGGTTCAACAGCGAGACTTCTTTCAGGTATTTCTGGACCGAGCCGTCGACGCGCTTGGCCACGATTTCCGCCGGCTGCGCCTTCTTGCCTTCGGCCACCGCTTTGGCACTGTCCTCGGCCGCCTTCTCGGCAGCCACGCGGCGCTCTTTCTCGATCAGCTCGGCCGGTACATCGGCCGCTGCGAGGGACACCGGCTTCATCGCCGCCACATGCATTGCAATGTCCTTGGCCGCAACCTCGTCGCCGGTGTATTCGACCAGGACGCCGATGCGCGTGCCATGCAAGTAGCTCGCCAGCATGCCGCCATCGGCATAGCGCTTGAAGCGGCGCACCGAAAGGTTCTCGCCTATCTTGCCGATCAGCCCCTTGCGCACATCTTCGACCGTGGGGCCGAAGCCATCCTGCGACAACTCGAGCGCCGACAGCGCGGCCACATCGGCCGGGCGCTTGGACACCACCAAGCCGGCCAGCGCGTTGCAGAAAGCCAGAAACGATTCGTTCTTCGAGACGAAGTCGGTTTCGCAGTTGACCTCTATCAGCGCGCCGGTGTGGCCACTGACCGAAGCCGCCACCACGCCTTCGGCAGTGATGCGCGACGCGGCTTTACTGGCCTTGCTGCCGAGCTTGACCCGCAGGATCTCCTCGGCACGCACCGCATCGCCCTCGGCTTCGGTCAGCGCCTTCTTGCATTCCATCATCGGCGCGTCGGTTTTCGCGCGCAGCTCGGCCACCATGCTTGCAGTGATTGCGGGCATCGTTCTCTCCAGTGATTGGGTTGTGCGCTGCCCGGCAGCAGGTGCCGGGCAGCGATGGCAGCGGGTCGGACGCCGCTCAGGCGTCTTCGCGCACTTCCACGAACTCGTCGCCATCGGCCGACACCGCTTGCGCCACTTCGTTGGTGGCGTTGGCACGACCTTCGATCACCGCGTCGGCCACAGCGCGCGCGTACAGCGCAACCGCCTTCGCGGAGTCATCGTTGCCCGGGATCACATAGTCGATGCCGATCGGCGAATGGTTGGTGTCGACGATACCGATCACCGGAATGCCCAGTTTCTTGGCTTCGGCAATGGCGATCTTGTGATAACCCACATCGATCACGAACATCGCATCGGGCAAGGCGCTCATGTCCTGGATGCCGCCGATTTCCTTCTCGAGCTTCAGCAGCTGGCGATCGAACATCAGCGCTTCTTTTTTGATCGACAACTCGGCGCCAGCGTCCTTCGAAGCCTGCATGTCCTTCAACTTCTTCAATGAACCCTTGACGGTCTTGAAGTTGGTCATCATGCCGCCGAGCCAGCGCTGGTCGACATACGGCATGCCGCAGCGCTGCGCTTCCATCGAGATCACCTCACGCGCCTGGCGCTTGGTGCCGATCATCAGCACCGTGCCGCGGCGCGAGGCCAGCTGGCGAATGAACTTCATCGCATCGTTGAAGAGCGGCTGCGTCTTCTCGAGGTTGATGATGTGGATCTTGTTGCGGTGGCCGTAGATATACGGGGCCATCCGGGGGTTCCAGAAGCGAGTCTGATGTCCGAAATGGACACCCGCTTCCAGCATTTCGCGCATCGATACAGACATGATTGAACTCCGAAGGTTGGGTCTAGAATCCGGCCGCTCGATCGCTGGGCCACGCTCTCAACTTCAAAGTTGACAGCAGCACCAGCGACACCTCAGGTTGAGCCGGATTCGCGATTTGCTCGCCTCGATGCGCGCACCATTTTCTCAGTTGCAGAACGCCGCTGTGAAAGCCACACGCAAGAAGGCAAAGCCGATGATTATCACATGCCTGGCAACGGGCAAATTGGGCGCAGTGTGGCGCCGTCCGAGGTTTGGCAGCTGCCATGCCCGCAATCCGGCTCAACTGCCGATGCAGGCATGACGATGCAGGTCGCCGTCATCGGAGCTGGCATCGTCGGCGTCACCACCGCCTACGAATTGGCGGAACTGGGGCATGAAGTGACGGTGCTTGAGCGCCGCGGCAGCGTGGCTGCCGAAACCAGCTATGCGAACGCCGGTGTGATTGCTCCGGGCTATGTCACGCCGTGGGCCTCGCCCGGCATGGCGTCGAAGCTGCTGCGGAAGTTGGGCAGCCGTCACTCACCCGTGCGGCTGCAGATTCCAGGAGCGGCGCGGCATCTGGGCTGGCTCTGGCAGTGGTGGCGCGCTTGCCAGCCGGCAGTGTGGGCTCGCAACCGAGAGGCGATGCAGCGCCTGGCGCATTTCAGCCGCGACCGACTGCTGGAACTCACGCGCAATCTTCGGCTGGAATACGAGCAGATGCCGGGCTACGTGGTGCTGCTGCGCGGACCTGCCGAGTTGAAGTCGGCGCAGGGCGGGCTCGCGTTGCTGGCGCAGATGGGCGTGCCGCACGAGCTGATCGGTGCCGATCGCTGTCGCCAACTCGAACCCGGCTTGAACCCGCACACCGCGCTGGCGGCGGCCATCCACCTGCCACAAGACGGTGTGGGCAACTGTCGTCAGTTCGCACACTTGCTGAAAGCCGCCTCACAGCAGAAAGGCGTGCGCTTTCGCTTCGACACCGCCATCGCCAGCGTCATGCCGGGCGGCAACACCGGGCGGCATGGCACGGCCAGACCCGAGTTGCGATTCCCAGGGGTGGCAGCAGCCGAGCCATTCGATGCGGTTGTGATCTGCGCCGGGGTGCAGTCGAACGCCTTGTTGCGCGATGTCGGACTGAAGCTGCCACTGGCGCCGGTGCATGGCTATTCGGTCACTGCGCCGCTGCGCCACATCGATGGCCACCCGGACCCGGGGCCCCGCGCCGCGGTGATGGACGAGCGCTTCAAGGTGGCCATTTCCAGGCTCGGTCAGCGAATCCGCATTGCTGGCAGCGCCGAGCTGGGTGGCCGCCTCGACCGGATCGCGCCCGAAGCGATCCGAACGCTCTATCAAGTGCTCGACGACTGGTTCCCCGGTGCCGCGCTGACCCGCGAAGCCCAGCATTGGAAAGGCGCGCGGCCGATGCTGCCCGACGGGCCGCCGGTGCTGGGTGAATCCGGCGCACCGGGGGTCTGGCTGAACCTGGGCCATGGCTCCAGCGGCTGGGCGCTGGCTTGCGGATCGGCACGCGTGCTGGCCGAACGCATCAGTGGGCGCCCCTCGCCTCTGGATTTGAGCGGGCTCACCGTCGACCGCCTGCGCAACCGGAGAATCGAGCGATGACCGAGCTGCGCCGCATCGATGCGCTGAACGGTCCGTGGCCCTTGCACGATGCGGCCACCACCCGCCGTGTCGAGCATCTGGCTTTGGCGCAGTCACCCCGTCCGCCGTTGATGGCGCTTGCCGGTCTGGCGGTGGCCCGCCTCGTTCTCGCCACCCATGGACGGGCGCGTTGCGCTGTTGTCATGGTCGGCCCCGGCAACAACGGCGGCGATGGTCTGGTGGCCGCCCGTCATCTGCTCCGAGCCGGCTTGCAGGTGAAGGTGCGCCTGCTGGGCGATTCGGGCCGTTTGCCGGCAGATGCCGCGGCGGCACTGGCCGAAGCGCGAGCCGCCGGTGTTGCGATCGAGGGCGTGGCGGGTTCGCAAGCTGATGGAGACAGCGACCTGGCGGCTGCCGATATCGTGATCGACGCACTGCTGGGCCTGGGTGCTTCGCGGCCGCCCGAAGGTCCTATGGCCCACGCGATCGCCGCGATCAACGCTTGCAGCGCGCGAGGAGTGCCGGTGGTGTCGGTCGATCTGCCTTCGGGCTTGGCGGCCGACACCGGCGCGGTGCTCGGCGCTGTCGCCGTGCGCGCCACTGCCACGGTGTCGCTGCTGACCCTCAAGCCGGGCTGCTTCACCCACGCAGGGCGCGACCATGCGGGCGCGGTGTGGCTGCACAAGCTGGGCGTCGACGCCGGCGCGCCCTCGGCTTGGCTGACCGGTGCGCCATCGTCTGGCCCGCGCGCGCAGGCTTCGCACAAGGGCAGCTACGGCAATGTCCTGGTGGTCGGTGGAGCGAGCGGCATGGCCGGTGCACTCTGGCTGGCTGCGCGCGCCGCATCGGCCGCCGGCGCCGGGCGCGTCTATTGCAGCCCACTGGACGTCGAGATGCCGTTGCTGGACGCGCAGCATCCCGAACTGATCGGTCGCCGTTGCGCCTGGCAAGCCCCTGCGCAATGGCTCGCCGACACCACCGCAGTGTGTGGCTGCGGCGCTGGCGACGACACGATCAAGACCGCGTTGCCACCGCTGCTGGCCCGCGTGCCGCGCCTGGTCCTGGACGCCGACGCGCTGAACGCCATCGCCAATGACACGGGCTTGCAAGCATTGCTGCAGCAGCGCACCGCCAAAGGTCACCGGACCCTGCTGACACCCCATCCGCTGGAAGCCGCGCGCTTGCTGGGCTGCACGGTTGCCGAGTTGCAGGCCGATCGCCCGGCGGCGGCACGGTCGATCGCCGAGCGCTTCGACTGCGCGGTGGTGCTCAAAGGTTCAGGCAGCATCGTTGCGGCGCCGCGAGGTGCGCCCTGGATCAACCCCACCGGCAACGCCGCGCTGGCCACTGCGGGCACTGGCGATGTGCTGGCCGGCTGGTGCGGCGGACTGTGGGCGCAGCGCTCCGATGCATCGGCTGCCGAGATCGGGATCGATGCCGCCTGGCAACACGGGCGGGCAGCCGATCTGTGGCCACCAGCGGCGTTCGGCGCACCCTTACGGGCCAGCGATCTGGTCGAAGTGATGGCGCGGCACCACTGGCGCTGAAGCAACGCCAAACCGCGCTGCGCCTGCCGTTCGAGGCCGCTCGAGTCAGCGTCGCGAGCGAGGCTTCGGACCCGGCCGCGGTGGACCTGGCTTGCGGCTGCGGCCTGCGCCAGCAGCCACCTTCTTCGCCGACCGGGTGGCGGACTTGGTGGCGGACTTTGCGGAGCGATCGGCCTCCCGCACGCCAGCCAGTGCCTCGGCAGCGGTTGCAACACTGCCAGCGCTTGCTTGCCGCTTGTCGGGCCGGGCCGCGATGCGTTCGAGCTCACCGTCGCGCACCATGCGGAAGTCGATCTTGCGGCCGTCCAGGTCAACCCGGCTGACCTGCACCTGCACCCGCGTGCCGACCGCATAGCGGATGCCGGTGCGCTCGCCCCGCAGCTCGCCGCGCGCTTCATCGAAGCGGTAGTACTCGCCGCCCAGTTCGGTGATATGGACCATGCCTTCGACATACAGCGAATCGAGCGTGACGAACAAGCCGAACGCGGCCACCGAGCTGACGGTGCCGGCGAATTCCTCGCCCAGATGCTCGCGCATGTAGCGGCACTTGAGCCATGCTTCGACATCGCGTGATGCTTCGTCGGCGCGGCGCTCGTTGGCGCTGCAGTGGCCGCCTGCGGCTTCCCAAAGCAGCATCTCCTGCGACATGGGCTTGGCCGGCTTTTGCGCCGGTCTGGCGCCCTTGCGAAGCTCGGGTTTGCGGGTCTTCTCGCTGGCCGTCAGGTGGTAGCGGCGGCCGGCCAGCACTGCCTTGATCACGCGGTGCACCAGCAGGTCCGGGTAGCGGCGGATCGGACTCGTGAAGTGGGTGTAGGCGTCGAAAGCGAGCCCGAAGTGGCCGTTGTTGCTGGCGGTGTAGACCGCTTGTTGCATCGATCGCAGAAGCAGCATGTGGATCTGCTGCGCATCGGGCCGGTCCTGCGTGGCATGGGCGATGGCTGCGATCTCGGCCGGCTTCGGGTCGTCACTCAAATGCACGCCGACGCCGAGTGCTTTCAGCATCGCCTGCAGCGCGACGCGCTTCTCGGGTGTGGGACCTTCGTGCACGCGATACAGGCACGGGTGCTCGGCCTCGGCGATGAACTCGGCTGCACACACATTGGCCGCCAGCATCGACTCCTCGATCAAGCGGTGAGCTTCGTTGCGGGTTCGGGGCACGATGCGCTCGATGCGGCCGTTGTCGTCGCAGATGATCTGCGTCTCGGTGGTCTCGAAATCGATCGCACCGCGCTTGGCGCGCTGCTTGAGCAAGGCGCGGTAAACCTCGTGCAGGTGCAGCAGGTGCGGCAGCAGGTCGGCGCGGCGATCGGCCTCGGGGCCTCGGGTGTTCAAAAGCAGCGAAGCGACCTCGGTGTAGGTCAGCCGGGCATGCGATTCGATCAACGCCGGGTAGAACTGGTAGGCATCGATGCGTCCGTCTTCCAGCACCAGCATGTCGCAAACCATCGCGAGCCGTTCCTGATCCGGGTTCAGCGAACACAGGCCGTTGGACAGCTTCTCGGGCAGCATCGGGATCACGCGCCGCGGAAAATACACCGAAGTGGCGCGCTCGTAGGCGTCCTCATCCAACGCCTCGCCCGGCTTCACATAGTGGCTGACATCGGCGATCGCAACGATCAGCCGCCAACCCGCGACCGCGGCTTTGCCACGGCCGCGCTTGAAAGGCTCGGCATAAACCGCGTCGTCGAAATCGCGGGCGTCTTCGCCGTCGATCGTCACCAGCGACACATCGCGCAAGTCGACGCGGTGCTTGCGGTCTGCGGGACGCAGCCGATCGGGCAACGCGGCGGCGGCTGCCAGTGTCTCGGGCGAGAACTCGTGCGGCACTTCGTATTTGCGCACCGCAATCTCGATCTCCATGCCGGCGTCGTCGATCTCGCCGAGCACCTCGGCCACGCGACCCACCGGCTGCGAATGCAGCGAGGGAGGCTCGGTCAACTCCACCGCCACCACCTGCCCCACCGTGGCGTTGGCGATGCCGTTCTTCGGGATCAGGATGTCCTGACCGAAGCGGCGGTCTTCGGGAGCCACCACCCACTGCCCGCTTTCGTGCAGCAGGCGTCCGATGATCGGCATCTTGCGCCGCTCGATGATGTCGAGCACGCGGCCTTCGGGGCGGCCCTTGCGGTCGAGCTTCTGAACCCGAACCCGAACCCGGTCTTTGTGCAGCACGCTGCGCATTTCTTGCGGAGCGAGATAGACGGCGGCTTCGCCGTTGTCTGGAACCACGAAACCGTGGCCGTCGCGATGCCCTTCGACGCGACCGTCGAACTCACCGAGCAATGTGTGGCCGGCGTTTGGGATGAGAGAGTTGTCGTTTTTTTTGATGCTATGATCCTTGGTTCCTGAAAGCCCAGGTGGCGGAATTGGTAGACGCACTAGTTTCAGGTACTAGCGCTTAACGGCGTGGGGGTTCGAGTCCCTTCCTGGGCACCAAAACAGTTGGTTATAAACAGTCAGGTAAGTACAGTGGATTGGACAAAGCCGTTTCGTCGATGACGAAGCGGCTTTTTTCGTTGTTTCTTCCGGACCGGTCAGACAGCGAATTTTTTCGCCAGCCCGTCGGGGCGAAGGTCGTCGTATTCCTCGAATGGCTGGTGAATCCAGGGGCTCGATGGCAGGGTTTCGACATAGTAATCGGGGGTGTAGCTGGACACCCCCTTGACCCAGATCACCGCCGCACGCAGTTCCTGGATCGACGGCATGCCGCGCAGTCGGTCGACCACCGCTCTCAAGGTGACTCCGCTGTCGGCCAGATCGTCGACCAGCAACACCCGGCCTGCCAGTTCGCCCTTCGGCATGGTGATGTACTTGGCGATGTCGAGACGGCCCTGGATGGTGCCCGCTTCGGCCCGATACGAACTGGTCGACATGATCGCCAGCGGCTTGTCCAGAACCCTGGACAACACATCGCCGGGCCGCATGCCACCCCGAGCCAGGCAGAGGATCTGGTCGAAGTCCCAACCCGAGTGCGCCACTTTCAGAGCCAAACGCTCGATCAGCAGGTGGTATTCGTCCCAGGACACATAGAGGTGCTTGCCATCGTCGGTGAGCATGCGCGGTTCTTCCTTGATGCAGGGCGTGGGTCGAAGGCGAAAGGAGGGGCGGCGTTAAGCCCGAAACGGGTGGCGCAAGAGGATGGTGTGCACGCGATCGGGACCGGTCGACACCATATCGATCGGCGCACCGATCAAGGCCTGCACCCGCTCCAGGTAGCGGCGTGCGGGTGTCGGCAGTTGTTCCCAGTTGGTGAGTCCCGCGGTGGTCTCGCTCCAGCCGGGCAACGATTCGTAGACCGGCTCGCAAGCGTCGATCTCGTCGGCGTCCAGCGGCAGTACGTCCAGCAGGCGGTCGCCCAGTTTGTAGCCGGTGCAGATGCGGATCTCGGGCAGCCCGTCCAGCACATCGAGCTTGGTGATGCACAGGCCGGAGATGCCGTTGATGATGACGCTGCGCTTCAGCGCCGCGGCATCGAGCCAGCCGCAGCGCCTGGCGCGACCGGTGACCGTGCCGCGCTCCTGCCCGACAGTCGACAAGTGATGGCCGACGCTGCCGCCCTGGTCGATATCGAGCTCGGTCGGGAAGGGCCCACTGCCCACACGCGTGGTGTAGGCCTTGGTGATGCCCAGGATGTAGTGCAGCATCCCCGGCCCGACGCCAGAACCGGCGGCCGCATTGCCCGCGACGCAATTGCTGGAAGTGACGAACGGGTAGGTGCCGTGGTCGATGTCCAGCAGGGTGCCCTGCGCGCCTTCGAACAGCAGATTGGCGCCGGCTTGGTGGGCGGTGTGGAGTTGGTAGCCCACGTCGGCCATCAACGGGCGCAGCTGGTCCGCGGATTGCAGCGCTGCATCCAGCATCGGCTTCCAGTCCAGCGCTTCGGCACCCAGCACCACCTGCATCTCGGCGTTGTGCAGCAGCACCAGCTCGCGCAGCTTGGCTTCGAAGCGCGCCGGATGCTTCAAGTCCTGCACCCGCAAGGCACGGCGAGCCACCTTGTCTTCGTAGGCCGGCCCAATGCCCTTGCCGGTGGTGCCGATCTTGCCGCCGCCATGGCTGTCGCGCCGTGCTTCCCGCGCCTTGTCCAGCGCCACATGAAACGGCAGGATCAGTGGGCACGATTCCGACAGATGCAGCCTCGAGCGCACATCCACCCCCAGTTGCTCGATGCGCTCGATCTCGGTCAGCAGGTGCGCCGGGTCGACCACCACGCCATTGCCGATGTAGCAGGCCACGCCTTCGCGCATCACACCCGAGGGGATCAGTTGCAGGGCGGTCTTGCGCCCGGCAATCACCAGGGTGTGGCCAGCGTTGTGGCCACCCTGGAAGCGCACGACGCCCTGGGCATGGTCGGTCATCCAGTCGACGATCTTGCCCTTGCCTTCATCGCCCCATTGGGTGCCGACGACGACGACGTTTCGACCCGCGCCGGGTCGGGGAGATGCTTGCATGGGAGCCTTTGTCAATCGGGAGTTCGGGGCTGCGTCCGAAGGGAGCGATCGGATGCGGGATTCATGCGGTTTCGTCGATCGACAACCGGTTCGCGGGCCCGTCGGCAGCGCGAAGCTCGATGGACTGCTGCAGGCGAATGACCTGCCAGCGCCCTTCGACCTTCACCAGTTCGCGGTCGCAGGGAATTGGAGTGTCGTCCTGAACGCCGGCGGTTGGCGGCCATGCCAGCACGCGTTCGCCCCGCTCGCGAAGCTCGCGCACCGCCGCGCGCAAGGTTGCGTCGGTGCCCCACGGCGCGCGTATGGCAGGCAGTGCAGACGCATGGGGCGCTGCCTCGGCCAAGGCCTTCAGGTCCATGCTGAAACCAACCGCCGGGCGGTTTCGCCCGAACACCGAGCCCACCTCGTCATAGCGCCCACCGCGCGCCAGCGCATCGCTGTGACCGGCAACATACACCGCGAAACGCGGCCCGCTGTAGTACGCATAACCGCTCATGTCGGACAAGTCGAAACCCACCGTCACATCGGGGAAGGTTGCGCGCAGCTGTGCAGCCAGCCAGCGCAATTGCGCGATCGAGTCGCGCACCAGCGGCCGGTCGGGCAGCTCGACTGCCGCGCGGTCCAGCACGGCGTCGTCGCCATACAGGCGCATCAACGAGCGCAAAGCCCGCCGGGATTCGTCGGTCGCCCCGACCGACAACGAATCGAGCGCTGCCGCATCTTTCTCGGCCAACGCCTGGACCAGATCCTGCAGTCTCTGGGCGTCCAGCGGCACACCGGCCAACAGGCCGCGCAACAGCCGCGCATCGGCCAGGTCGACCACCAACCGCCCCGGCGTTGCAGCCTGCAGGCAGTCGATGGCCAACTCGGCAGCCTCCAGGTCGGCTTCCAGGCCGGCATGACCGAAGATTTCGGCGCCGAACTGCAGCGGCTCTCGCGTGCCCGAGGTACCGGTCGGTATGGTGTGGAGAACGGGGCCGCAATAGCAAAGGCGGGTGACGCCTTCGCGGTTCAGCAGATGGGCGTCGATCCGCGCGGCTTGTGCTGTGGTGTCGGCGCGCAGGCCCAGCAAGCGGCCACTGAGCTGGTCGACCAGCTTGAAGGTCTGCAGCTCCAGCGCGCGCCCCGTGCCCGAGAGCAGCGAATCCAGGTGCTCCAGCAGCGGCGGAATCACCAGCTCGAAACCATAACTGCGGGTGCGATCGATCAGCGCCCGCCGCAACGACTCGACGCGCTGCGCCTGGTGTGGCAGGACATCGGCAATGTGCTCGGGCAGCAGCCACGCAGACAGCATTCAGATGATCCGTCGATGAAAGCCGCATTGTATCGGCGACCTGCACGGGAACCCCGCAGCCGGGATCGCTCCAGCCATTCCGGGCCTCAATACGAGGCCAGCAACATCAAAACACCCAACGCCACACTGCCAAGCCCGACGAAGCGGATCTGACCATCGGTGAGGCGGCAGGCACGCTCGAAGACGCTGCGCCAGGTACCCGGGCTGATGAGCGGCAGCAAGCCCTCCAGCACAAGCACCAGCGCGATCGCGCCGGTCAGCCACTCGGCCATCGACCGGATGCGAAGAACGAGCGCCCGTTCAGCGCCGCGGCGGGGGTACCGCGGCAGGTGCGGGAGCGCCCCCACCAACGCCAGCACCCCCTCGCATGGCGCGAAAGAACTCGCTGCTGGGGTCCAGCACCATCATGTCGCTCTTGTTGCGAAAGGCCGAGCGATAAGCTTCAAGGCTGCGGTAGAACTGGGCGAACTGAGCATCCTTGCCGAAGGCATCGGCATACAACGCAGATGCTTTGGCATCGCCCTCGCCCTTGATCTTCTGCGCGTCGCGGTAGGCCTCGGCGACGATGACCTCACGCTGCCGATCGGCATCGGCACGAATCTTCTCGCCTTCGGCCTGGCCCTGTGATCGCAACTCGTTGGCGACCTGCTTGCGCTCCGATTCCATCCGGCGGAACACGGAGTCGGTGATGTCGGCAACAAAGTCGACGCGCTTGACCCGCACATCGACCACCTCGATGCCGAACGATTTCGCTTCGTCCTGCAGGCGGGTTCGCACGTCGTTCATGACCTGCTCTCGCTCGGTCGCCAGCACCCCGCGCACATCGCGCTTGGTGATGACCTCGTTGAAAGCGGCCTGCACAACAGGTGCCAGGCGGCTTTCCAGGTTTCGGAAGTCGGTGCCGTTGTTGCGAATGAACTGGCGTGGCTCGCTGATGCGCCACTTCACGAGCCAGTCGATGATCAGGCTCTTTTTCTCCGCAGTGAAGATCGGCCGGGTCTCAGGACTGTCCAGCGTCTGCACCCGCTTGTCCAGAAACACCACGTTTTGAAACGGCGGCGGCAGCTTGAACTTCAACCCCGGCTCGACGATCACTTCCTTGATCTCGCCGAGCGCGTAGACCACGCCCACCTGGCGCTGGTCGACCACGAACAAGGTGCTGGCGGCGATCATCAAGACAATCAACGCGCCGACCACGAACAAAACGATTCGATTCATATTGGGTTCTCCCTTCAACGGCCTTCGCGGTCACGCGCACGCGCGTTGTCGCGCGAGCGGATGTCCACGCTCTGCGTGCTGGTCGTGTCGCGGGGAGTGACAGCCGGTGGGGTTGCCGGTGCAGCGCCAGCGGGAGCTCCCGATTGCTGCATCAGCTTGTCCAGCGGCAAATACAGAAGGTTGGAGCCGTTGCGGCTGTCGATCATGACCTTGCTGACATTCGAAAACACCTGCTGCATCGTTTCCAGGTAGAGCCGGTCGCGGGTGACGGTGGGTGCCTTGCGGTACTCGGACAGCACCGAATCGAAGCGCTGGCCATCGCCGTCGGCCTGTGCCACGACGCGCGCCGCATACCCTTCGGACTCTTCACGCAGCCGGGCGGCTGTGCCGCGTGCGGAAGGGATCACATCACTGGCGTAGGCCTGGCCTTCATTCTTGAAACGGTCGCGGTCCGCTCCGGCCTTGACCGCATCGTTGAAGGCGGCCTGCACCTGCTCGGGCACCTGAACGTTCTGCATGTTGACGTTGGCGATCACGATGCCGGCGTCGAGCTTGTCGAGCTGCGCCTGGATCGACTTGACCAGATCGGCAGCAATGGCGTCGCGCTGTTCGTAGAGCACCTGATCGACCCGGCTGCGGCCGACGATCTCGCGCACCGCCGACTCGGCGGCCTGCACCACGGCTTCGTCGGGGCGGTTGTTCTCGAACAGGTAGGCGCGCGGATCGGACCTGCGGTACTGCACCGTGAACCGGATATCGACGATGTTCTCGTCCTGCGTCAACATCGACGCGTCGCGCAGCCCCGTGGCCTGCACCACGTTGTTGCGGCCCACTTCCACCGATTGCAACTGCGTCACCGCGACGATCTCGTGCGACTGGATCGGATACGGGAAGCGCCACTGGAAACCGGCATCGGTGGTGTTGCTGTACTTGCCGAAAGTGGTGACGACTGCGCGGTTGCCTTCCTGCACGATGAAGAAGCCGCTGCCGAGCCAGATCAACACTGCCACCGCGCTGATCAAACCGATGCCGATACCGGCGCTTTTCATGTCGGGCTGAAACGGTGTGCCTGGCGGCCGGTCACCGCCACCGCTGCCGTTGCTCGGTTTGCGCGGGACTCCGCCTTTGTTGCCGAACAAGCCGCTGAGCTTCTTGTTGAAATCGCGCCACAGCTCGTCCAGATCGGGCGGGCCGTCGTTGCGGTTGTTGTAAGTCAACTGCGATCGACGGCCGGACAGTGCGCCCAGCAGCCAAACACGCAAAGCCACAAGCGTTTGCGACAGACGAGCGGCAAACGAAAGTTGTCGGGCGGGAAATAGGATGGATTCAGGCATGCGGTTCGGGCAGTTGCGCTTCGGTCGGTTCGTCGATTGGGGTGATTGCGGCGTTAAGTGGGGACACTTGACCTTCGTTCAAGCGTGCCAGCGCCACCTCGGCAATGGCGCTGCGCAAACGGTCGATGCCGTCTGCGGTCACGGCACTGACGAACACGCGCCGGCGACGCACGCCGGGATGGACCTCGATCCAGTCTGCGCCGTCACGCGGCTGCTGGCTGCTGTCGAGCAGATCGCATTTGTTGTAGACCAGCAGCTGGGGCACGTTGGCGGCGCCGATCTCCTCCAGCACCCGGTCGACCTCGGCTTGTTGCTCGGCCAGCACAGGACTCGAGGCGTCGATCACATGCAGCAGCAGGTCGGCGTCGGCCGCCTCCTGCAGCGTGGCTTCGAAGGCATCCACCAGCTTGTGTGGCAAGTCGCGAATGAAGCCCACCGTATCGGACAGTGAAGCCTGGGCCTGTGCCTCTCCCAACCAAAGCGCACGCGTGGTGGTGTCGAGCGTGGCGAACAACTGGTCTGCGGCATAGCTGCGGGCTTTGACCAGTGCATTGAACAAGGTCGACTTGCCGGCGTTGGTGTATCCCACCAGCGAAATCCTGAAGCTGCCTCGCCGCTCGCGCGCCTTGCGCTGGGTGCCCCGCTGGCGCTTGACCTTCTCCAGCCGCTGCTTCACGGTCTTGATGCGGTCGCCGATCATGCGGCGATCGAGTTCGATCTGCGCCTCGCCTGGCCCGCCGCGGCCGCCGATGCCGCCTTGCTGCCGCTCCAGGTGCGACCAGCGCTTGACGAGACGGGTGGCTACATATTGCAAACGCGCCAACTCCACCTGCAACTTGCCTTCATGGCTCTGTGCGCGGTCGGCAAAGATGTCCAGGATCAGCGACGTGCGGTCCGCCACCGACACACCCAGGTGACGCTCCAGGTTGCGCTGTTGCGCCGGGCTCAGTGCCTGATCGAAGATCACCCCGTGCGCGCCGGTTGCGGCCACCATGGCCTTGATCTCATCGGCCTTGCCACTGCCGACAAACAACGCGGGGTCCGGTGCGCGGCGGTTGGCGGTGATGCGCGACACCGCCACATCGCCAGCCGATTCGGCCAGCAGCGCCAACTCATCCAGCGTCGGATCGAAACCGGCGTCTTTGCCGATGTGCACTCCCACCAGCACCACGCGGGTGCGGCTCAGGTCGCCCAGCGGCGCCGTGTCATTCAGGGCGGCGCTCAACGGCGCTGCGGCCCGGTGCCGATTGACGGGGTCAACAAGGTCGACGGTGACCGAAGCCTCACGGCGCGGGCTGTTCGCCGCTGTCGCCAGCGTGGAAGTTCACCGCGCGACTCGGCACCACGGTCGAGATGGCGTGCTTGTAGACCATCTGCGTCACCGTGTTGCGCAACAGCACGACGTACTGGTCGAAGGATTCGATGTGGCCCTGGAGCTTGATGCCGTTGACCAGATAGATCGACACGGGCACATGCTCCTTGCGCAGCAGGTTCAAAAAGGGATCCTGCAAAAGTTGGCCTTTGTTGCTCACGATATGTTCCGTGATGAATGAAGAGGGCGTTCACGGTATCACAGCACCCCCGGGGCAACCCGGGTGTGCGGACTTTGGCGCCCCGCACGTGCCAGCTGGTTCGCAACGCGCTCATTTCTCGTCGAAAGGATTGCTTGCCGAACGCATCTCGATGCGCACCGGCGTGCCGACAAGCTTGAAATGGTCCCGCAGGCGGCCTTCCAAAAAGCGCTTGTAGCTGGCCGTGACATGGTCGAGCGAAGTGCCGTGGATCACCACCAGCGGCGGGTTCATTCCGCCCTGGTGGGCATAGCGCATCTTCGGTCTGAAGCGGCCTTCACGTCGCGGCGCCTGGTGCTCGGCGGCCTCGTGCACCAAGCGCGTCAGCACCGGCGTCGGCATCTTGACGGTGGCGGACGCATGGGCCTGCATCAACGCCTTCCAGACCGCATTCAGTCCATGGCGCTTCAGCGCCGACATCTGCATCACCGGCGCGAACTTCAAGAACGCCAGCCGGCTTTCGATCGAGCGCTGCAGGGTCTGCCGCTGGTAGTCGTCGGTCGCGTCCCACTTGTTGACCGCCAGCACCACCGCCCGGCCCGACTCCAGGATGTAGCCGGCGATGTGCGCGTCCTGGTCGGTCACGCCCTGCGTGGCGTCCAGCAGCAGCAGCACCACATTGGCATCGGCGATCGCCTGCAGGGTCTTGACCACCGAGAACTTCTCGATCGACTCGAAGACCTTGCCCCGGCGCCGCAGCCCGGCGGTGTCGATGAACTCGAATTGCCTGCCGTCGCGCTCGAAGGGCACGTGGATCGCGTCGCGGGTGGTGCCCGGTTGGTCGAAGGCCACCAGCCGTTCTTCGCCCAACCACGTGTTGATCAAAGTGCTCTTGCCGACGTTGGGCCGGCCAGCCACCGCCAGACGCACCGGGCGGTCGGCATCGGCCGCAGGGTCTTCTTCGTCATCGTCGTCGACGATGTGTTCGGCCAGCGCAGCTTCCAGCAGGCTGCGGATGCCCTGCCCGTGCGCCGACGAAATAGGGTGCGGTGCGCCGATGCCCAGCTCATGGAATTCGCCCAGCAGCGGCGACTCCACCATGCCTTCGGCCTTGTTGGCGGCCAGCAGCACCTTCTTTTGCTGGGTGCGCAAGAAGTTGGCAATGTCGTGGTCTTGCGCCGACAAGCCGCCGCGCACATCCACCACGAAGATCACCGCATCGGCCTCGGCCACCGCCTGCCGCGTTTGCTTGGCCATTTCTGCGACCACGCCGGTGGGCTTGTCCGGCTCGAAGCCGCCGGTGTCGACGACGATGAATTCGAGCTTGCCGATGCGCGCGTCGCCGTAATGTCGGTCGCGTGTCAGGCCGGCGTAGTCGGCCACGATCGCATCGCGGCTCTTGGTGATGCGGTTGAACAACGTCGACTTGCCGACGTTGGCGCGGCCGACGATCGCCAGAACCGGTTTCATCAGGGCCTGAACGCGTGCAGGCCGCCCTTGCGGGTCACGACCAACAAGGTGTTGCCAGACAACGCCGGGGTGCCGACCACCGATGAGCCGTCGGTGGGCAAACGCAGTTGCTGCTCGCCTGCGTCTGCCGACAAGAAGTGCACGAAACCGGCCTCGTCGCCGAACACCACCGACGTCCCCACGGCCAGAGCACCGCTCAAGCTGCGATACAGCAGCTTCTCGCTGGTCCAGGCCACTTCGCCGTTGACCGCACGCCAGGCGGTGATGCGGTCGCTGGCGTCGGCGCCGTAAACCCGGTCGACGTCACTGGCCACGGCTTCGATGCCGCCCACGTTCTTGGTCCACAGCAGCGCGCCGCGCTCGGCGTCGGCGCAGGCCACCGCGGCCTGGAACGAGCGAGCGCAGACACGGGTGCCGACCCGCACCGCCGGGCCGATCAGGTCTGCCAGACGCTCGACTTCGTTGCTGCCGCGGGGTGAGGCCATCGCCACTTCCCAACGCACCGATCCGTCGCGCGGATCGACCCCGGCCAGCCGCTGACCCTGTCCCACCAGCAAGGTGTTGCCAATCGAGGTGACGACACTGGCTTGAGCCAGCGTCAATGCATCGCCGGGTCGTTCCAGGTCCCATAGCCGGCGGCCGTCGAGCACATCGAAAGCATGAACCGCCCGGTCCACCCCCATCACGAACACCCGCTCGCCGGCCACCAACGGTGGCGTCACCACGCTGGAGCTGAGCCGCTTGCGCCACAGCTCGCGCCCGGCGTCCAGCACCACCACCTCGTTGCCGCGCGTGACGACGCTGGCATAGCGGCCGTCGCTGCCGACACCGGCTGCGATCTTGCCCGCCACGCGGGTGCGCCAGACCTCGGCGCCAGTGTCGGCTGCCAGCGCGACCACATCGCCGTCTTCGGACGCCACATAGAAACGGCCGTCGCGCACGGCAGGCACCATCGGAAACCCGATCGTGCCGATGCGCGCCGTCCAGGCCACGGCCGCACTGATCTTGGGTGCGTAGGTTTCAAGCGGCGTCGGTTTCGGCCGGTCGCTGGAGCAAGCGGCGAGCAAGGCCAGCACCGGCAGCGCTGCGATCAAGGCAGCGTGCTTCACCCTGCAGCCGATCCGACCGCGCATGTTCGACCCCGTCACGGCTTCGGTCCGGATGCTGCAGATGCCGCGTCCGACACCACAACCGTGGCAACGACTGCAGGCGGGGCACCCAGCGCTGCCAGCTTGGCTTCGATCACGCGGCGGTAATCCAGGCGGTCGCTCATCGCGGCCCAGGCTCGTTGGTAAGCGGACTTCGCCTCTTCGGGCTTGCCCTGCAGCATCAACAGATCGCCGCGGCGGTCAGACACCAGTGCCTCGAAGGCCGGAGCGGTGGCGCCATTCAGGGTTTTCAGTGCCTCGTCGGTCAGCTTGGCTTCGGCTTGCCAGCCGGCCAAGCGCAGGCGGGCAATGGTTTTCATGTCGTCCTGCGCAGCGTGTTCGGCGACCCAGGCCAGGCTCTCGCGCGCGGCGTCGGGCTGGCCGTTGGCGGCTTGCACAGACGCGACTGCCAAACCGGCTTGTTCGGCATAGGCGGTGCTCGGAAAACGGTCGCGAAGGTCGGTGAAGATGCGCCCTGCCTTGGCCGCATCGCCCGCAATCACCGCGCGGTCGAGTTCCTCGAACATGGCGCCGGCCTGCTGCGCCTTCTGACGTTGCCAGTAGTTCCAGCCGTTCCATCCCGCATACACCGCCAGCACCAGCACGAGTGTCCAGGTGATGAGGTTGCCGTGCTTGTTCCAGAACGCCTTGAAAGCGTCGAGTTGCTCCTGCTCTTGCAGGTCTAGTTGTGTGGCCATCGTCAGCGAACAAGAAAGTCGAAGATTATGCGGTGCGCAATTGCGGGGCCCAGGCCGAGACGGTCGCCAGCGGACGGGTGAACTGCGGTGGCGCTACCAGGCCACCCGTGGAAGCCGGCGAGACGACCGTGGCGCGCATCGACTTGATCGCGACCTCGCCTCGCGCCAATTCGTCTGCGCCGAAGATGAGGGCGTATGCAGCACCACTGGCGTCGGCGCGCCGCAGTTGCGATTTCAGACCGCCGTGGCCATCCTTGCCCGCCGCGTGCATCAGCACCGATACACCGGCCACCCGCAACGCCTCGCAGCACTGCACAGCGGCAGCGACCGCCTCGGCACCGGGCACCACGGCATAAACATCCGGCACCGTCGGCGGAGGGTCGATGCCGGCAGTCTGCAGCAGGTCCAGCACCCGCTCGATGCCCATACCCCAGCCGATGCCAGGCGCTGGCTTGCCGCCCATCAACTCGACCAGACCATCGTAGCGCCCGCCGCCGCAGACCGTGCCCTGCGCGCCGAGGCGGTCGGTAATCCACTCGAACACCGTCAACGAGTAGTAGTCCATGCCGCGCACCAAGCGGTGGTTGACGCGGTAGGCCTGCCCGACCGCGTCCAGCGCAGCACGCACGCCATCGAAATGCGCCAGCGACGCTTCGCCCAGGAAGTCCATCAACCGCGGCGCAGCTTCCACCACCGGTTGCAGCGCCGGATTCTTGGTGTCCAGGATGCGCAGCGGGTTGGTGTGCAGGCGGCGCGCGGCTTCGGCATCGAGCAGGTCCGCATGCCCTTCAAGATAAGTGATCAGGGCCTGACGGTGTCGCTGGCGCTCGGCTGCCTGGCCCAGGCAATTGATCTCCAAGCGCACATCCGACAGCCCCAGGTCGCGCCACAGCGTGCGGCACATCAGGATCACTTCGGCATCGACATCGGGGCCGCCAAAACCCAGCGCTTCGACCCCCACCTGATGGAACTGCCGGTATCGACCCCGTTGCGGCCGCTCGTGCCTGAACATCGGGCCGATGTAGTAGAGGCGTTTGCCGCCGTCGTGCAGCATCGAATGTTGCAGCGCCGCGCGCACCACCCCCGCGGTGCCTTCCGGTCGCAGGGTCAGCGGGTCGCCGTTCAGGCTGTCGACGAACGAGTACATCTCTTTCTCGACGATGTCGGTGACTTCACCCAGCCCACGCACGAACAGCGGCGTGGGCTCGACGATCGGCACGCGGATGTTGAGGTAGCCGTAGCTCCGCATCAAGACGCGCACACGGTCCTCGAACCACTCCCAGCGCGCCGAATCCGGCGGCAGGATGTCGTTCATGCCTTTGACGGCCTGGATGGTTTCGGGCATGGCTCAGCGAAGGGAAAACGGGGTGGGTGGAGCGGCAGAGGCCGTCGACAGCGGCCTGCTCGGCGTGCGGATCGGCAGCGTCAATGCGCTGCGTCTGCGCTTTCCACAGCAGCGCCGAAGCGACGCTCGATGTAGCTTTCCACCAGCGCGTGGAACTCGGTGGCGATGTGCTCGCCGCGCAGCGTCAACGCTTTGTGGCCGTCGATGAACACCGGGGCCGCCGGGGCTTCGCCAGTGCCCGGCAGGCTGATGCCGATGTCGGCATGCTTGCTTTCGCCAGGGCCGTTGACGATGCAGCCCATCACCGCCACCTTCAGGTTTTCGACCCCGGGATAGCGCGCTTTCCAGACCGGCATCTGCGCCCGCAAGAAATCGTCGATCTGCTTGGCCAGATCCTGGAACGTGGTGCTGGTGGTGCGACCACACCCGGGGCAAGCGGTGACACTCGGATTGAAAGCACGCAAGCCCAGCGATTGCAGGATCTCGGCCGCCACCACCACCTCCTGGGTGCGGGACTCGCCGGGCTGCGGAGTCAAGCTGACGCGGATCGTGTCGCCGATGCCTTCCTGCAGCAAGATCCCCATCGCCGTGGCGCTGGCCACCGTGCCCTTGGTGCCCATGCCGGCTTCGGTCAGGCCCAGGTGCAAGGCATAGTCGCAGCGCTTGGCCAGTGCGCGGTAGACCGAGATCAAATCCTGCACCCCGCTGACCTTGCAGCTGATGATGATCTGGTCGGGGTTCAGCCCCATGTCGCGCGCCACCGCAGCCGAGGTCAACGCCGACTGGATCAGCGCCTGGTACATCACCTGCTTGGCATCGGCGGGCTGCGCGCGGCGGGCGTTGGCATCCATCAGATCGGCCAGCAGTTCCTGGTCCAGGCTGCCCCAGTTGACACCGATGCGAACCACCTTGTCGAGCCGAGCAGCGGTCTCGACCATCATGCCGAACTGGCGGTCGCGCTTGTCGCCCTTGCCGACATTGCCGGGGTTGATGCGGTACTTGCTGAGCGCTGCCGCCATCGCCGGGTAGTCGGTCAGCAGTCGGTGGCCGTTGTAATGAAAGTCACCCACCAGCGGCACGTGGATGCCCATGCGGTCGAGTTGCTCGCGAACGTGCGGCACCGCTTGGGCGGCTTCGGGTGTGTTGACCGTGATGCGCACCAATTCACTTCCGGCCAGCGCCAACTCCTTGACCTGGATCGCGGTGCCGATCGCATCGACGGTGTCGGTGTTGGTCATCGACTGCAGCCGCACCGGCGCATCGCCGCCAACCGTCACCACATGGTCGCCCCACACCACCCGCGCTTGGCGCGAGCGTCGCGGAGCCGGTGCGGCAGCGGCTATCGGGTCGGGAATGTCGACGCTCGCGGCGAAGTCGGGGGCATTCATCAGCGGTGCCTGGTCTGTGCGGTGGCGGTGTTTGGATGCAGCGGGCTCTGCGGATGCGTCAACGCAATTCCAGCCGCGCCACGTTGTCTCGGGTGGATGTGGCCAGATCGACCGGCATGCCCCTGAAGCCCAGTTGAGTGGACGACGCATTGCCTATCGTCAGGCGCATCGGCAAGGCGCCGTCCAGGCCGATGTTCTCGCCAGGCTGAACCGTGCGCGACAACAGCACCTGACCGCTGGCATCCCGCACCTCGATCCAGGACGACTGACTGGAGCTGAGCTGCACCACGCCCGCTGCTGCCGAGGATGCAGGGACATCGGTGGCGGGCGCAGCAAACACGGTTTCGATTGCGGGCGGAGATGCCGCAGCTTGAGCGGCGACGGCGGAGATGACCGCTTCGTCGACGCTGCCTGCGGCGGCGCTGGCAGCAGCCACATCGCCAGCGCCTGCCGATGCGGCGTCGCCCGGTGCGGCGCCAACCACCACCGGCACAGTGTCGAGAGCGGGCACCACCGCTGCCTTCCAGAACGACTCGGGCACCAGGAACACCACAGCCGCGGCCACCATCAACAACACCGCAGCCCAGACCATCGGTCGCACGGCGCCATCGGCCAAGCTGGGCGCATCGCGGCCCGAACGCTCGCGGAACGGCGCATGCGCGGTACGGCTGAGCGGCTCGATCGAGGTAGCGCCGGCTGCCGGCAACAACGCCAACACCGGACGCGCGTCGATCTTCAAGGTGCGGCAAACGGTTTGGGCCAACGCCCTGGCGAAAGTGGCATCGGGCAGGTCCTGGATGCGGTCGTTCTCGAGCGCGTCGAGCTTGCGCGGCGACACCTTGATGGCCGCTGCCAGCGCCGCGATGTGCAGCCCCTGCGCCTCGCGCGCGGCGCGCAACAACGCGCCCGCGCTATTCCCTGAACTGCTGCCTGCGCCACTGCCTGCACCGCTGCCTGCAGCACCAGCCGGCACCGCGCGCGCGCCGTCTCGGTCCGAAGGCCGCTTGCCAACGAAAGTATCCGGTCCGGCGATGCCGGAATCGAAGCGGGAGTCACTCATCGAAGCGCCCACTCTCGAACTTCAGCGCCTCTGGCGATTGCGGAAACCGCGCCTGCAACTGCCGCCCCAGATCCTGGCGTGCTTGCGCATTGCCGAGGCGGTTCTCGATTCGCGCGGCCAGCCACAGGCTCTGGGCCGTGGTCTGCTCGCGCACCGCATTGATCCGAGCCAGGTAGAACCGCGCCCGCTCGGCTTCGCCGCGGTGCAGCAGCACTTCGCCGAGGTTGTAGCCCGTGACCGGGTTGGATGGGTCGAGCTCGTAAGACCGCTGCAGTGCGCGTTCGGCATCGGCCCAACGACCGGCGCGCGCCAGGCAAACCCCCTGGGCCAGACGGGTGCGCACGGTCTCGCGGTAAGCCGGTTGCAGCAAGGTCTGCTCGAACATCGCATCGGCTTCGTCGAAGCGCTTGCGCTGGCACAGAAACCAGCCGTAGTTGTGCATCACGTCGCCATCGCGCGGCGCCAGTTGCAGCGAACGTTTGAAGCTCTCTTCAGCCAGCACCGGCTGGTCCAGGCTGTCGTAGATCAGCCCCCGCAGGCTGTAGGCCTCGGGCATGTCGGGCTTGGCCGCCAGCGCGCGCTTGATCTCTTCGAGTGCGGTGGTGCCCTGCCCTTGCGACAGGTAGAGCCCGGCCAGTTCCAGCCGCACACGCGCCCGGCGATCGGGGTCGGCCGGCTCGGCTTGCGCGGCCGCCGAATTGGGTCCGGGCGGTGCCGCCGTCGACGTCGAAGTGGAGGTGCTGACGCAGGCTGACAGCGACATCGCGAGCGAGAGCACCAGCCCGCAGATGGCCGCAGTGCGCGGCAGCAGCAACCGCATGAACGTGGTGCTCATGGCGAACGCGCCACCATCGACACCGGCCCGATGATCGGGATCGTCCGCAGGCGCGCCATCCGCGGCGCGGCGTCGGTGCGGTCGCGCACCTCGCCCGCGAGTTGGCCGCAAGCCGCATCGATGTCGTCGCCGCGGGTCTTGCGCACCGTGGTGACGATGCCGGCGGCATGCAGCCGCTGCGCGAAAGCCTGCACCCGCTCGGGCGGCGAGCGCAACAGCCCGGATGCTGGGAACGGGTTGAAGGGAATCAGGTTGAGCTTGCACGACAAGCGCGGCTTCAAGAGACGCACCAGTGCGTCGGCTTGTTCGGGCGAATCGTTGACACCGTCGAGCATGCAGTACTCGATGGTGATGAAGTCACGGGGTGCGGCCGGTAGATACCGCTGGCAAGCCTGCAGCAACTCATCGATCGGGTACTTGCGGTTGAGCGGCACCAGCGTGTCGCGCAATGCGTCGTCTGGCGCATGCAGCGACACCGCGAGCGCCACCGGGCATTCGTCACGCAGCCGGTCGATCATCGGCACCACGCCAGAGGTGGACACGGTGACCCGGCGCCGAGACAGCCCATAGCCATGGTCGTCGAGCATGGTGCGCAAGGCCGGCAGCAGCGCGCCGATGTTTTGCAGCGGCTCGCCCATGCCCATCATCACCACGTTGTCGACCGCGCGCTCCCCCACTTCGAGCTTGAGCTGGCTGCGCAAGCGGTGCTCGGCAAACCACAACTGGCCGATGATCTCGCCCGCGCTCAGGTTGCGGCTGAAGCCCTGGTGGCCGGTCGAGCAGAAGCGGCAACCGACTGCGCAGCCGGCCTGCGACGACACGCACAGCGTGCCGCGATCAGCCTCTGGGATGTAGACGGTCTCGACCGCATTGCCGGCGCCGACATCGAACAGCCACTTGACGGTGCCATCGATCGATCGGTGCTCGCTCAGCAAGGCCGGCGCACGAACCTCGGCGGTGCCGCTCAGCTTGTCGCGCAACGATTTCGCCAGGTCCGACATCGCGCCGAAGTCAGCGACCCCTCGTTGGTGCATCCAGCGAAACAGCTGCACCGCGCGAAAGCGCTTCTCACCCAGACTGTCGCAGTGCGCTTCGAGCCCGCGCAGGTCGAAATCGAGCAAGTTCACGGGCATGTCGCAGCGCCGGGAGATGGGGTCAGATCGAAGGAGACAGGCGGGTGTGCGGGCTTCAGCGCGAGTAGACACCCATGCCGGGAAAGAAGAACGCGATCTCGGCGGCTGCCGTTTCGGCCGCGTCGGAGCCGTGCACGGCGTTGGCGTCGATGCTGTCTGCAAAGTCGGCGCGGATGGTGCCCTTCTCGGCCTTCTTCGGATCCGTAGCACCCATCAGATCGCGGTTCTTCTTGACCGCATCGGCGCCTTCCAGCACCTGAATCATCACCGGTCCGGAGATCATGAAGGTCACCAGGTCATTGAAAAACGGGCGCGCCTTGTGCACGGCATAGAAGGCCTCGGCTTCGCTGCGCGACAGATGCGCCATGCGGGCGGCAGCCACCTTCAGCCCAGCCGACTCGAAGCGGGCGAGGATCTGGCCGATCACGTTCTTGGCAACGGCGTCGGGCTTGATGATCGAAAGGGTACGTTCCATGAGGTCAATCCGTCTGCGGGTTCTGACCCTGCCACAACGACCGTCACGACGTTCTGAATCGTCACGAGGCGCGGTGGGCGCGGGGCCGGGATGGTTCCGCCTGCGGCGGCAACCGGAAGCTGCAACTTGGCTGGGGACATCGATCCGACAGCACGAGCTAAGCCCTTTATTCTAGCTTCAGCAAGATGCTGACATCCTCAGCGCCCACCGCCGCGGCCGCCTCGGGAGCCGCCGCCACCCGATCGGTTGCCACCTTTGCGCGGACCACCGCTGCCGGGCCCCTTGCGAAGGAAGGCGTCGCCACCGATGTAGCCCTCGCCTCCGCCAACGCCTCCACCACCCCGGTTCTTCTTGCCTGCACCGCCACCCCCGCCCGCGTCGCCCGGGCCCTGCCCGCTGCCGCCGGCACCGAAGCCGCCCGAACCTTTGCCGCCATGCACGAAGCGCCGGTCGTAGGTTTGCTGCAAGGGGTTCGGGATCGGCCCGTCTTCGGGCATGTCGCGCTGCGGCCGCCGGTCCTGTTGCAGCGCTCGCTTGTCATAGGTTTGCTGTAGCGGGTTAGGAATCGGGCCGTCGTCGCGGTACTCGCGGCGCGGCCCGCGGTCCTGCGCAGCGCGCCGGTCGAAGGTTTGCATCAGCGGGTTCGGGATTGGGCCGCCGCCGGAGTCGCCTTCGCCACGCGGCGCCCGTTGAGGTTTGGGCGGGCGCGGTGCCGGTTCCAGACGCTCGGGGCGGTCGGCACGCTCGACGCCGGTGCCTGCGCCCGCACCGGCATCGGCCCGAGGCAGCGGCGCTTCGTCGCCGCGCCGCTTGCCGCCGCGGCGGTTGCGGCCCTTGCGCGGGCCGTTGTCGCCATCGGCTGCATCGGGCCGGCCGGGGGGGCCACTGCCGGCCCCGTCGTTCTGCGGACGCGGGCCGCTGGCCAGGCGCCGCAACGCTTTCAGGTCGGCATCGCCCAGATCGACACACACCCCGCGCTTGAGGCCGCGCGGCAGCACCACCGAGCCATAGCGGATGCGGATCAGACGGCTGACCGCGTGGCCCACGGCTTCGAACAAGCGCCGCACCTCGCGGTTGCGGCCTTCGGTGATGACCACGCGGTACCAGTGGTTGACCCCTTCACCACCGCCGTCGTCGATGCTCTTGAACGCAGCGCGCTGACCGTCGATCTCCACGCCTTCCAGCAGGCGTTTGCGACTCTCCACATCCAGCACCCCGAGCGAGCGCACCGCATATTCGCGTTCGACGCCGAAGCGCGGGTGCATCAGCTGGTTGGCCAATTCACCCGAGGTCGTGAACAGCAACAAGCCTTCGGTGTTGATGTCGAGCCTACCCACCGACTGCCACTTGCCGTGCGCCAGCCGCGGCAAGCGGCGGAACACCGTGGGCCGTTGCTGCGGATCGTCGTGCGTCACCACCTCGCCGGCCGGCTTGTGATAGGCCAACACCCGCGGCGGCGGCGGAGCGATGCGAAAGCGCACCGGCTTGCCATCGATCGCGATGCGGTCGCCGAAGGAGATTCGCTGGCCGGTGTGGGCGACCTCGTCGTTCACCGTCACCCGGTTGTCGGCAATCATCTGCTCGAGGTCGCGCCTCGAACCGACCCCCGACTGCGCCAGCACCTTGTGCAGCTTGGGCGCATCCGGGTCCGGTGCCAGCACCCGTCGCGTGATGCCTTCGGCCTCAGAGGTCGAGGGGGCCGCGGCTGCTGCAGATTCAGCGGCCCGGTCGGTTGCACCGAGTCCTTCGTACTCGACGGGGTTCTCAGAAGCACCCGTTGCATCCGCGTCCTTCTCGTCAGCGATTTCCTCGTGCGCACCACCTGCTGCTGCGGCTGCGCCGCCTTCGCTGTCCGCGCCGCCAGCATCCGCCTCGTCGAATCCACCCGAGACCACCAGGGCGAAAAGATCGTCGACCACCGGAGCCAAGCGCTGCAGATCTTGCGCGGCGCGATCGGCCTGCGCCGGTCCGCCCTGGCGTGGCACCGAGCTGTCGGACTCGCCCGCCTCGGTGCCTGCATCGGCCGCGGCAAGCGGCGCATCCCCGTCACGCGCCCGGTCCCCCCCCCGCCGGCCCCGGCGGCGATTGCGACCGCGCCGGCCGCCTCCCCCGCTGTCGGCTGATCCGTCTGCCCCGTCTGCCCCATCTGCCCCGTCTGCCGGCCCGTCTGCGGTTCCATTCCCCGCTGCGTTTGCCGGTCCCGCCGAGGCGTCGACATTCGAAGCTGCGGGACTTTCGTCGCCCCCAGCAGCTCGCGGAGCGCGCTGTTCTGACTCCGGCTCCGCTTTAGGGGCGTCGAAGCCCCCACTGGGGTGGTCAGCGGCCGCGTCCGCCACCGGAACCACCGGATCGGTCAACGAACCCCCCTCGGCACCCGCGGCACTCTTGCGCGGTGCGCGCCGTCGCTTCGCAGGCTCGGCAGGCTCTGCAGGTGAAGCGGCGGGAGCCTTGGAGCCGACCGCGTCGGACTCGAAGCCGGAATCGGGCGAGGGGTCTGCGTCTGATGGGTTCATGCGTTCGGGTCGGTGGGGGGTGGTGAATCGGGGTTCGCACTGTTCGCTGCATCGGCTGCCGCCTGAGCATCCAGCGCCAATTGGCCCTGCCCGTCGCCCAACAGCGATGGCAGGTTTTCAAATGCAGCCAGGGCCTGTGCGCCGTGGATGTCGTCGGTGCCGTCGATCGGTGGCAGTTGGTCCAGACTGTTGAGCCCCAGATCGTCGAGGAAACGACGCGAGGTGGCATACAAGGCCGGGCGCCCAGGCGCCTCGCGGTAGCCGATGGCATCGATCCAGCCGCGATCTTCCAGCTGCTTGACGATCTGGCTGCTGACCGTGACACCGCGGATGTCCTCAATGTCGCCGCGGGTGACCGGTTGCCGGTAGGCAACGATGGCCAGTGTTTCCATCGCCGCACGCGAATAACGGGGCGGCTTTTCGGGATGCATGCGGTCGAGATACACCCGCATCTCGGGTCGGCTTTGGAAACGCCAGCCACTGGACAGCGCCACCAGCTCGACCCCGCGATCGTGCCACTCGGTTGCGAGATCGTTCAGCAGATCGCGCAGCGTGTCGGCACCGACTTCACCGTCGAACAACGCCCGCATTTCTGACAATGCAAGCGGCGCCGCGGCGCAGATCAACGCTGTCTCGAGCACACGGTGAGCTTCGGTGGTGTTCATGGCCTGAGCCTGAAACGGTGGCCCCGCCGGAGCGGTGGCCTGGGTAGAAATCGGGGCCGGTCCGCAAAGGGCCAGGGCCAGCGCGGCGGAGTCGGCACGGTCCGGCCGAGCCGGTAAGGAGCATCACATCGGAGCGGGTGCGCCATCCAACGAAGGCATTCACTGCGCGGCCGTCACCCTCGCGGGTTGCCATCTGCAGAGCCTCAATGGCATGCCGGTCGACATCCGCTTCGGCATCGATGCACTTCCGGGTGCTCTCAGCGGATGGGCGGGCCGGGACCAGCCCGGCTTGTCGAGCCGACGGCGGCCCTGCGTGGAACGCGATTGTAGCGACGCGGTGCCGTGGGGTCTCAGCGGCCTTTTGCAAAACACCCGCAGCGTCGTCAGGCGACCACACCCAACTGGCGCCAGGCCTCCCGCAAGTCGCCGGGCAGCGGGGCCGAGAACGTCAGCGGCGCGCGGGTCAGGGGATGCGCCAGCTGCAACTCGGTGGCATGCAGCGCTTGCCGGATCAGCCCCAGCGCGGGGCGGCCGCCGTACACCGCGTCGGCAACCAGCGGATGCCCGATCGATGCAAGATGAACGCGGATCTGGTGCGTACGACCGGTGTGCAAGGTGCAGCTCAATGCGCTGATGCCGTCGTCGGAAGCCAGCCACTGCACGTCGGTGCGCGAAGCCTTGCCGCCGGCGACCACGGCCATGCGCACCCGCACCCGCGGGTCGCGGCCGATCGGCGAGTCGATGCGGAAGCTGCTGCCGAACTTGCTGCTGTCAGGCTCGCCGTGCACCAGCGCCAGGTACCTGCGGTGCACCTGCCGCAGGCCGATGTCGCGCACCAGCGCGGTCACACCGGCCAGCGAGCGGCCGACCATCATCAAGCCCGATGTGTCCTTGTCCAGGCGGTGAACGATGCCGGCGCGTGGCAGTTGAGCCGCGTCGGGATGGCGCGCCAGCAAGCCGTTCAACAAAGTGCCCGACCAGTTGCCCGGTGCCGGATGCACGACAAGGCCGGCGGGCTTGTCCAGCACCAGCAGGTGCTCGTCTTCGTGCAGCACCGACAGCGCCATCGGTTCCGGTTTGAAGGCAAGGCTCTCTTCCGTCGGCACCAGGGCGAGCTGCACGTTCTGCCCTGCCTTGACGCGCTGCGACGACACGCCCGCCACGCGCCCTTCGAGCTGAACATGACCCGCTTGCAGCAGATGCTGCAGGTGGCTGCGAGAAAACTCCGGGGCCAGGGTAACCAGCAACTTGTCGAGCCGCTGGCCATGCATCGCCAATGGCACGCGGCCGATTCGCAACTCCGCGGGCGTGTCGGCCGCAAGCTCCGACAACCCGGTTTCGGCGTCGCCATCGGGGGTCGGGGGGGTTTCTATAATCTGGCGTTTTTCACCCACCGGGCACTCTATTGAAGATGCACAAGCGATCCGCTCGCGAGTCCGGGCGCAAGCCCTGCCGCACCGCTGCACAACGCCGGCTGTTGGCTGCCGGCGCGCTGCTGGCACTGAGCCTACAGCTGGTGGGTTGCGCAACCGAGCCGAAGAACGAAAGCGCGTCTACGACGGCCGACCGATTGTATCGAGACGCCCGCGACGACATGGACGCCGGCAGCAACGAGCGCGCGATCAAGACCTTGGAGCGGGTCGAAGGCCTGGCGGCGGGATCGCTGCTGGCGCAGCAAGCGCAACTGGAAGCGGCGTACCTGAACTGGCGCATCGGCGAGCGGGCTCAGGCCCTGACCACGGTCGAACGCTTCATCAAACTCAATCCGTCGAGCCCTGCGTTGGACTATGCGCTGTACTTGCGCGGGGTCATCAACTTCACTGACAACCTCGGGATTTTCGGCAGCACCTTCGGGCAACAGCTGTCCGAACGCGACCAGAGGGCCGCACGCGATTCGTACCAGGCCTTCAAGCAATTGGTCGATCAGTTTCCGAATTCGCGGTACACGGCCGATGCGCGCCAGCGGATGGCCTTCATCGTCAGCTCGCTCGCACAGTACGAAGTGCATGTGGCGCGTTACTACCTGCGTCGGGGCGCTTACCTGGCGGCTGCCAACCGTGCGCAGGCCACCATCAACGAGTTTCAGTATTCGCCTTCGGTCGAGGAAGCGCTGTCGATCTTGGTGCAGAGCTACGACAAGCTGGAGCTGCCCCAGTTGCGCGACGACGCGGCTCGCGTGCTGGCCAAGAGCTTCCCCGACAGCAAGTACCTGGGCGGAAGCGGTGTGGCGTCGGTCGATGGCAGGCCGTGGTGGAAATTCTGGTGAACCTGGACCGCGGCATGGCTCAATGCGCCAGCGCCAGTTCCTGCAGCCACGCGATTGCGGCTTCCTCTTCGTCCAGCAGCGCCATCGGCGGCAATGCCGCGATCAAGCGCCTTCCGTAAGCCATCTGCCGCAGGCGCGGGTCGCAAACCACCAGCAAACCGCGATCGGTTTCGGTGCGGATCAGCCGCCCGGCGCCCTGCTTGATGGCGATCGCCGCTTCGGCCACGAAGTAATCATCGAAGGGGTTGCGCCCTTGCGCTCGCAGTTGTCGAACGCGGGCTTCGACCAGCGGATCGTTCGGCGGCGGAAACGGCAGTTTGTCGATCACGACGCACTGCAAGGCATCACCCGGCATATCGATGCCTTCCCAGAAGCTCTGCGATCCGACCAGGACCGAGTTGCGGCCATCGCCATAGCGCTGGAGCAGCGCGCGGCGCGGCTCGGTGCCTTGCACCAGCACCCGCAGGTCGTGACCGGCGGCCGCAGCCTGCGCCCGGATCGCATCGGCGATCAGTTGCAACGCCCGCAGCGTGGTGGTGAGCACGAAGGTGCGGCCATGCAGCGCTGCAGCGCAGCGCCCAGCCAACGCACCGACCGCGGCCGGATGCCCGGCTGCGTTCGGCAATGGCATCCGCGGCGGCACCAAGACGCGCGCGTTGGCGGGGTAGTCGAAAGGGCTGCCGACCCGCAGCCGGCTCGCATCTTCCAAGCCGGTGGTGCTGGTGAACCAGCTCAGCGCTTCGTCATCGCCCAAGGTGGCCGAGGTGAAGATCCAGGCCCGCGGCGACTGGTCGCGCTGGCTGCGCAACATCTCGCGGATGTCCAGCGGCGACTCCACCAGCCGCGCTTGCTGCGTCGTCAGGTCGATCCACCGCACATGGTCGGGGGCGGTCTCGAGCGCGAAGCGGTCGGCCATCGAGGCCAGCAGCCGAGCGCGCTGCTCCAGCTTGGGCAATTCGGGTGAGGTCTCGGCCACGGCTCCCAACGCATCGGCCGCTGCCCCTGCGGCTTCGGACAACGCGGCCAGCGGCTCAGTCAACAGCTCGGCCCTGGACTCCCAACGCAGCTTGCTCGCAAGGCGTGGCTCGCGGCCTTCGGCAGCGGCCGCCGCACCGCCCGCGCAGGCGAGTCGCAACTCCTGGGCAGCGTTCTCGATGGCGGACTGGATGTCGTGCCAGGGCCGCAAACCGCGGGCATGTTGCAGGCCGGCTGCCTTGATGTCGCGGCCCAGGTCGATCGCTTGTCCGGTCGCGAGCATCGTGCCGAGGAATTGAACCCCCGCTTCGACCAGTTGATGGGCTTCGTCGAACACCGCTGCATCCACGGTCGGCAGCAACTCGGCCACGCCGCTGTCGCGCAACGAGAGGTCGGCAAAGAACAGATGGTGGTTGACAACGACCAGGTCGGCCGCCATCGCCTCGCGGCGGGCCTGCATCACATGGCAGGCGCGGTACTCGCTGCATTCGCTGCCGAGGCAGTTGTCGCGGGTCGATGTGACCAGGGGGATCACGGGCGAGCGGTCATCCAGCCCCTCGATCTCGGCCAGGTCGCCGCTGCGGGTGGCGGTGGCCCAGGTGCTCACGCGCTGCAAGGCGCGCATCAGGAAACGGTCGGTTGCCTGCGAGCCCGGCAAGGCGCCAAGCTGCGCTTGCTGCAAACGCCAGCGGCACAGGTAGCTGGCGCGGCCCTTCAGCAGCGCCAGCCGCGCCGGCACTTTCAACGCCTGCGCCAGGCGCGGCAGGTCACGCAGGAATAGCTGGTCCTGCAATGATTTGGTGGCTGTGCTGACCAGCGCGCGCCGCCCCGACAGCAACAGTGGCACCAGATAAGCGAAGGTCTTGCCGACACCGGTGCCGGCCTCTGCCACCAGAGTTTCTCGCCCGGCAACGGCTTCGGCGATGCGCTGCGCAAGCAGGTCCTGCTGCGGCCGCGGCATGAAACCGGGCTCGCTGCGGGCGATCGGGCCATCGACCGCAAAGGCGTGGGCGACAGCCGCTGCGAGCGCAGTGCGTGGGTCGTGCGCCTCGGCCGCGTCAACCGCGTCGCCGGCGTTGGCTGTCATGGCAACGCACTCAAGCGGGCTCGTTCGGCTGCAATTGCAGCTCGAGTTGCGCGATCTGGTCTCGCAACACCAGCCGCCGCTTCTTCAAGCGTCGCAGCACCAGGTCGTCGGACGGCAGGGCGGCGGGGCTGCGGTCGATCAGGTCGTCCAGATCGGCGTGGGCCATGCGCAACTCGATCAGGTGGCGGTGTGGGGAATGCAGGTTCTCGTCCATTGCTGCACGGCCCGGGGATGGAGTGAGGCTTATATTCTTGTCGATGATCGCCGTTGCCCCGAGTTTCAGATTCAGCGCCGCCACCGGCCTGCACCGCGGCGACCGTGCGTACCAGCAAGACCAGGTCGAGATCATCGCCCACCCGCGGATCAAGGGCTCGGTGATGGGCATCGTGGCCGACGGCATGGGCGGCAAGAGCGGCGGGCGCAAGGCGGCCGACCAGGTGCTGCTGACCGGGCGACAGGTGTTCGAGCGCTTCGTGCCGGGCAGCGACGATGGTGCCGAGATGTTGCGCCAGGTGGTGATGGAATCGCACCTGATGATCAAGCTGACAGCGATCACCTCTGAAGAGGAGCCGCACAGCACCGTCGCCGCATTCTGCGTGGCGCCCGATCTGTCCTGCGAGGTGGCGCATGCGGGCGATTCGCGGGTCTACCACTTTCGCGGCACCGAGCTGTTGCGCCGCACGGTCGACCATTCCTTTGTGCAGCGCCTGATCGACGACGGCAAGATCACCGAAGAAGCCGCCAATACCCATCCGCAGTCGAATCTGTTGACCGGCTGCCTGGGCACCCATGCCGAGCCCCCGGTGGCGCTGTGGCACATCGACCGGCTGGAGATGGGCGACACCCTGCTGGCCTGCAGCGACGGGTTGTGGCACTACTTCACGCCCAAGGAAATAGGCGCCATCCTGCATGCGCTGCCGCCGCGCGAAGCCAGCGAGATGCTGATCGGCAAGGCCCGCCAGCGCGCGCGTGGCGGCGGCGACAACCTGTCGCTGGCGCTGGCGCGGGTCGATCCTTTGCGCTGAGCGGCTGCGACTGCAGCCAGCTCGGGACTGGCCTCGGCCTCGGCCTTGTCCTTTCCCCGGTCAAGAACGGGCATCTGTTGCAGACGCACCTGCGGGCAACGGCGGCGCCTTCAAAGGCATCTGCGAAGGCACCGGCAGCGGCGCCGCAGCCGGCCGGCCGCGAGCAGCTTGTTCGGCCTGGCGTTTCGCGATACGTGTCCGCACGGCCTCGGCTTGCTCGGCACGCGCTCTCGCAGCCCGCACCCGCGCAGCAGCGTCCGCAGCATCCTCGTCGCGCTGGACATCGCGATCGCGCTGGTGCCGCGCAGCAGCGCCGCGGGCTTCGCCTTCGGCCTCAATGCGCGCGGCTTCCAGCGTTGCAGCATCGGGCCTGGATGCGGCCGGTGCCGATGGGCTGGCTTCGGCAGCGCGGCCGCGGCCCGCCAATGGACCATGGGGCTTTCGCAGCCGCAGGTCGGTCGGCGGCGCCGAAGCCGCGGGTGCAGCCGAAGCGCGTGCCTTGTCGGCAATCGTCTGCCGGCGCACCGCGGCCTTGCGTTCACGCTCGGCATCGTCGAGCCGAAGCTGGCGCTCGCGCAGCGGCTTCGATGCCGCGCGGTGGCGGCGCTGTGCCTCGGCCAAGCAGTCGCTGACGGCGAAACGGGTGCGGCAACCCTGCGTCTCGGCAGCAAGGCGCATGTCCAGATCGCGTTGTTGGCGGTCGATCAACACCTGCTCGTCGGTGGGGGCCTCCGCCGACGTCGCAGGCGGAAGCAGCAGCCATCCGAAGGCGCATAGGGCGGCAGTGAAGCGCCGCGCAACGCGACACAGATCCAACCAGACTCGGGGCGACGCGTTCGCCATCACGTCAACGAGGTGTCGACTTCGCGCCGAGCGAGCTGCAGATAGGCGTCGGACTGCATCTCGTGCAGACGAGACACGGTACGGGGAAATTCGTGCGCCAGCGGGCCCTCGCTGTAGAGCTCGTCGACCGGCACCGCGGTCGAGAGCATCAGCTTCACATGGCGGTCGTACAGCACATCGACCAGCCAGGTGAAACGGCGCGCTTCGCTCGCCATGTTGGGCGGCATCTGCGGCACGTTCGACAGCAGCACGGTGTGGAAGCGGGCGGCGATCTCCAGGTAATCGTTCTGCGAGCGCGGGCCGCCGCACAGGATGCGGAAGTCGAACCAAACCACGCCACCGGCACGCCGGATGCAGCGCAGCGAGCGGTGCTCGATCTGCAACACCGTGTCTTCGTCACGCGCTTCGGCCAGGCGGTCGAAGGCCTGCTGCAGCAGCGCTTCGGCTTGCGGACCCAGCGGTGTCAGCACCATCTGCAGACTGGACAGCGTCAGGCGGCGATAGTCGGTCGCTTCGCTGTCACTGTCCACATTCACCACCTGAAGTTGCGCATTCAGCAGCGCGATGGCAGGCAGCACGCGGTCCCGGTGCAATCCGTTCGGATAGAGGTCGTCGGGCTTGAAGTTGGAGGTGGTAACGATGCTCACGCGGTTGTCAAACAAGGATTCCAGCAGCCGATACAGGATCATCGCATCGGTGACATCGGCGACATGGAACTCGTCGAAGCAGATCAGCCGGAAGCGCCGCGACATCTGCTGCCCCAGCACCGACAACGGGTTGGCGGTGCCTTTCAAATCCTGCAGCTGGCGGTGCACCTCGCGCATGAACTCGTGAAAGTGCAGCCGCGTCTTGCGTTTGAGCGGCACCGACTGAAAGAAGCAGTCCATTAAAAAGCTCTTGCCCCGCCCCACCCCGCCGTGCATGTAGACGCCGCGCGGAATGGCCGGCTTCGAGATCAGTCGACGCAACGCGCTGGAGCGCCGCTCCAGGTAGGCGATCCACTCGCCCTCACACCGCTCCAGCGCATCGACAGCCCGCAACTGCCCCGCGTCGGAGGTGTACCCGCGCTCCAAGAGCGTGGTTTCGTACAACGCACGAACCGTCATGGAAACCCAGCCAAGCTGCAGCGACCGTCAGCGAGCGTAGGGGCTCAATCGCTTCAAAAATTCAATGTGCGCTTGTCGACTGCCAACGCCGCTTCCTTGGTCGCTTCCGACAACGATGGATGGGCATGGCAGATGCGCGCGATGTCCTCGCTGCTGGCCTTGAACTCCATCGCCACCACGGCCTCTGCGATCAACTCGCTGGCCATCGGGCCGACGATGTGCACGCCCAGGATCTCGTCGGTGGTGGCATCGGCCAGCATCTTCACCATGCCGCCGGTGTCGCCCATCGCACGCGCGCGGCCATTGGCCATGAAGGGAAAGCTGCCGGCCTTGTAGGCGCGGCCTTCTGCCTTCAGCTGCTGCTCGGTCTGCCCCACCCAAGCGATCTCGGGGTGGGTGTAGATGACCCAGGGAACGGTACTGAAGTTGACATGGCCATGTTGCCCGGCGATGCGCTCTGCCACCGCCACACCTTCTTCTTCGGCCTTGTGCGCCAGCATCGGCCCCCGCACCACATCGCCCACCGCCCAGACATTCGGCAGGTTGGTCTTGCATTCGGCGTCCACGATCACCGCGCCACGCTCGTCCAGCTTCAGCCCCACCGCGTCAGGCTTCAACCCTTCTGTGTTAGGCACACGGCCGATCGAGACGATCAGCTTGTCGACTTTCAGCGTTTGCGCTTCACCCTTTGCATTGGCCCAAGCAACCGTCACGGTCTTGCCGTCGGCCTTGATCTCACCGACCTTCACGCCGAGCTCGATCTTCAAACCCTGCTTGAGAAACGCCTTGTGCGCTTCCTTGGCGATCTGTTCGTCGACCGCACCCAGGAAAGTGGGCAGCGCCTCAAGCACCGTGACTTCAGCACCCAGCCGGCGCCAGACCGAGCCCATCTCCAAGCCGATCACACCCGAGCCGATCAGGCACAGCGACTTCGGCAGCACGGGAATGCGCAGCGCGCCGTCGTTGCTCAAGATCTGTGTTTCGTCGAAAGGCGCACCGGGCAATGCGCGCGGCACCGAACCGGTGGCAACGATCACATGCTTGCCTTGCAGCGTGTCGGCTCCGACCGCTATTTCGTAGCCCCCATCAGCGGCTTTGATGAACGATCCGCGGCCATGGAAGAACGCCACCTTGTTCTTCTTGAACAGGTAGAGGATGCCTTCGTTGTTCTGTTTGACCACCGTGTCCTTGCGGGACAGCATCTTGCCGATGTCGATCTTCAGATCGGACAAACCAATCCCGTGATCGGCAAAGTGATGGCCGGCGTTCTCGAAGTTCTCGCTCGATTGCAAAAGCGCCTTGCTCGGAATGCAGCCGACGTTGGTGCAGGTGCCGCCCGGTGCGGGGCCGCCCTTGTCGTTCTTCCACTCGTCGATGCAGGCGGTGTTGAAGCCGAGTTGGGCAGCGCGGATGGCGGCGATGTAGCCGCCGGGGCCACCACCGATCACGACGACGTCAAAAGTCTTGTTGGGCATCGGTTTCTCGACGGGTCAAATGTCGAACAAGAGGCGCGCCGGGTCTTCCAGTGCTTCTTTCATCGCCACCAACCCCAGCACCGCTTCGCGGCCATCGATGATGCGGTGGTCATAGGACATCGCCAGGTAGTTCATCGGGCGGATGACGATCTGGCCGTCCTCGACCACCGCGCGCTCCTTGGTGGCATGCACTCCCAGGATCGCCGACTGCGGCGGGTTGATGATCGGTGTCGACAGCATGCTGCCGAAGGTGCCGCCGTTGCTGATGCTGAAGGTGCCGCCGGTCAACTCGTCGATGCCCAGCTTGCCGTCACGCGCTTTCTGACCGTACTCGGCGATCTTCTTTTCGATGTCGGCGAAGCTCATCTGGTCGGCGTCGCGCAGCACCGGCACCACCAGACCGCGCGGCGATCCGACCGCGATGCCGATATCGAAATAGCCGTGGTAGACGATGTCGTTGCCGTCGACGCTGGCGTTGATCACCGGGTACTTCTTCAGCGCGGCCACCGCGGCCTTGACGAAGAAACTCATGAAGCCGAGCTTGGTGCCATGTTCCTTCTCGAAGCGCTCCTGGAACTTCTTGCGCATCTCCATCAACGGGGCCATGTTGACCTCGTTGAAGGTGGTCAGGATGGCGTTGGTGCTTTGCGACATCAAGAGCCGCTCGGCGATGCGGGCGCGCAAGCGCGACATCGGCACCCGTTGCTCGGGGCGGTCGGCCAAGTTCTGTTCGGCCCCAGGTGCCGACACCGACGGCAGTGCAGCGCGAGGCGCTGGTGCGCCACTGCCGGATGTGGCCGGCCTGGATGCTGATTTGGCACCAGAGGTCACCGCGCTCAGCACATCGCCCTTGGTGATTCGGCCGTCTCGGCCACTGCCCGCAACCGAGCCCGCAGCCACCTTGTTGTCGGCCATCAGCTTGGCTGCCGCCGGCATCGCGACATCGGACTTCGTTCCACTTCCAGCAGCGGGTGCTGCAGCCGGCGCGGGCGCGGGCGCGGGTGACGAAGCAGCAGGCGCCGGCGCCGGCGCAGTGGCGCCCGGCGCTGCCTCGGCCGGCGTAGCGGCCGGCCCCTTGCCATCGGTGTCGATGCGTGCGATGACCTGCTCGGCTGCCACCGTGGCCCCATCGCCTTCGACGATCTCGGTCAACACGCCAGCCGAAGGCGCCGGCACTTCCAGCACCACCTTGTCGGTCTCGATCTCGATCAGGATCTCGTCGATGGCGATCATCTCGCCGGGCTTCTTCTTCCACTGCAGCAATGTGGCCTCGGCCACGGACTCGGACAGCTGCGGCACCTTCACTTCAACGATTGGCATGTTGTTCTCTTGGGGATCGTTCTTCTTGTGGGAACGGATCGGCGCCGGCTGGCGCAAGGTTGGTCGAATGGCAACCCGCAGCGCCGAACAGCGCACCGCGCGGGGCCAAGATCACTTGGTCAGCACATAGCCCTTCATCTTGCCGAAGGCCTGGTCCAGCAGCGCCTTCTGCTGTTCCTGGTGCAGATGCGAATAGCCCACCGCCGGCGATGCGGATGCGGCCCGGCCGGCATAACCCAGACGCTGGCCTTCGAGCATGTTCTCGTGGATGTAGTGCTGCACGAAGAACCACGCACCTTGGTTCTGCGGCTCGTCCTGGCACCAGACGATTTCGGTGGCATTCGGGAAGCGCTTCATCTCGGCCGCGAAGTTCTTGTGCGGGAACGGGTACAGCTGCTCGACCCGCAGGATCGCCACATCCCAGGCCTTGCGCTCGTCGCGCTTGCGAATCAGGTCGTACGCCACCTTGCCGGAGCAGGCGATCACGCGCCGCACCTTGTCGACCTCGACCTCGGTGCGCGCCGGGCCGATCACGGTGCGGAACTCGCCCTTCGTGAACTCGGTCAATGGCGATGTCGCATCCTTGGCACGCAGCAGCGATTTTGGCGTGAAGATGATCAGCGGTTTGCGGAATTGCCGCACCATCTGGCGCCGCAGCAGGTGGAATATCTGGCTGGCGCTGGTCGGCTGCACCACTTGCATGTTGTTGTCGGCCGCCAGCTGCATGAAGCGCTCGAGCCTTGCCGAAGAATGCTCGGGGCCCTGCCCTTCGTAGCCGTGCGGCAGCATCAGGGTGAGTCCGTTGACGCGGCCCCACTTGACCTCGCCCGAAGCGATGAACTGATCGATCACCACCTGCGCGCCGTTGACGAAGTCGCCGAACTGGGCTTCCCAGATCACCAGCGTGTTGGGCTCGGCGCTGGCATAGCCGTACTCGAAACCGAGCACGGCTTCTTCTGACAGCAGCGAGTCGATCACCACGAACGGCGCCTGCCCGTCGGCGACATTGCTGAGGGGCGTGTAGGTGCCGGTGTCCCAGCGCTCGCGGTTCTGGTCGTGCAACACCGAGTGGCGGTGCACGAAGGTGCCGCGCCCACTGTCCTCGCCCGACAGGCGCACCGCGAAACCGCTGGCCACCAGCGATGCGTAGGCCAGCGTTTCGCCCATGCCCCAGTCGACATTGATCTCGCCGCGGCCCATTGCGGCGCGGTCGGCCATCACCTTCTCGACCAGCGGATGGACCTTGAAGTTGGCCGGAACCGTGGTCAATCGTTGCGACAAACGTTTCACCTCGGCCAGCGGCAGCGCGGTGTCGGCCGCGTCGGTCCACTTCTTGCCAAGGAACGGCGCCCAGTCGACCGCGTACTTGCTCTTGAAGTTGGTCAGCACCGGGTCAGCGGTGTGGCGGCCCTCGTCCATCGCGGTGCGAAAGGCCTTGATCATCTCGTCCGGCTTCTCGACGGGGATGATCCCTTGCGCCACCAGCTTCTCGCCGTAGATCTTGCGCGTGCCCGGGTGCTTGGCGATGCCCTTGTACATCAGCGGCTGTGTCAGGCTCGGGGTGTCCTGCTCGTTGTGGCCCAGCTTGCGGTAGCACACGATGTCGACCACCACGTCCTTGCCGAACTGCTGGCGGTAGTCCATCGCCAGCTGGGTGCAGAACACCACCGCTTCGGCATCGTCGCCGTTCACATGCAGCACCGGCGCTTCGATCATCTTCACGACGTCGGTGCAATACAGCGACGAACGCGAATCGCGGATGTCGCTGGTGGTGAAGCCGATCTGGTTGTTGATCACCAGATGCACCGTGCCGCCGGTGCCGTAACCCCGCGTCTGCGCCAGCGCCAATGTTTCCATCACCACGCCCTGGCCCGCAAAGGCTGCATCGCCATGCACCAGCACCGGCAGGACCTGCGCACCGGTCTCGTCGCCACGACGCACCATCCGTGCCTTGACCGAGCCTTCCACCACCGGGTTGACGATCTCCAGGTGGGAAGGGTTGAAAGCCAGGCTCAGGTGCACCGGGCCGCCTTCGGTCGGGATGTCGCTGCTGAATCCCTGGTGGTACTTGACATCGCCAGCCGGCAGGTCTTCCTTGGCGGTGTGGTCGAACTCGGCAAACAGATCCTTGGGCATCTTGCCGAGGATGTTCACAAGCACGTTCAAGCGCCCGCGGTGGGCCATGCCGATCACGATTTCCTGCACGCCCTTGGCACCGGCGCGCTGCACCAATTCGTCCAGGCTGGCGATGAAGCTCTCGCCGCCTTCGAGCGAGAAGCGCTTTTGGCCCACGTACTTGGTGTGCAGGTAGCGCTCGAGCCCTTCAGACGCGGTCAGTCGGTCCAGGATGTGCAGCTTCTGCTCGACCGTGTAGGTGGGCTTGCTGCGCAGCGACTCCAGCCGTTCCTGCCACCAGCGCTTCTCGGTGGGTTCGGTGCAATGCATGATTTCGGCACCGACACTGCCGCAATAGGTCTCCCGCAAGGCCTGCACGATCTCGCGCAAGGTCATGTGCTCGGATTTGGTGAAGTAGGTGTTCGACGCCGAGAACGTGATGTCCATGTCGGCTTCGGACAGATCGTAGAAAGCCGGCTCTAGTTCCGGAATCCTCGGCCGCTCGGCGCGCTTCAACGGGTCCAGCTCTGCCCAGCGCGACCCCAACACGCGGTAAGCGGCGATCAGCGACTGCACATGCACCTGCTTGCGCGCCACCGCCAGATCGGTCTGGCCGGCTTTCAAGACGAAGGCGTTGGCTTTGGCGCGCTGCGCGAAGCTGGCGACCACCGGCGCATGTGCCACGTCGCGGGTTTCGGAGCCATCGCTGGCCGGTACATGCTGCAGGTTGTCGAAGTAGCTGCGCCAGTTGTCGGGCACGCTGCCGGGGTTGTCGAGATAGGCCTCGTACATCTCCTCGACATAGGGCGCGTTGCCGCCGAACAGGTAGGAGTCGGCGCGTGACTGCTGCATCATGTTTTCGCTCACCTTGCCACCCCGGGTCTGCCGAGGCTGCAAATAGGTTGATCAACCTTCCGCGGCCCCGGCTGCACCGATTCGCGGACTGGCGACCCGACTTGCGTTGCCGATTCTGAAGCCATGACCCGCGCACGAAACAGTGGGCAAAGCAGGCATCGGCAGCAAGGGGACGGGAAGGAACCGAACGTCTTCAACCATCGAACTTTAGCATTCGCGCCCTATTGCCAATGGCTGGCGGTGGGTTGGAAAGCCCAAGACTGCACTAGGATCGCGCCCGTTCACCGTGCTTTGACTGGAGCCGCGCATGCGCATCACCGCCCTCTTGGCCTCGGCCGCTCTGGCCTTCACGCTGGCAGCCGCTCCGCTGCAAGCGCAAACCCTGCGGTGGGCTGCGCAGAACGACATCCTGACCCTGGACCCGCATTCGCAGAACCATGCCACCACCAACGCGATCATTGCCCATGCCTATGAGGGGTTGACCCGCTACAACACCACTTACGAGGTCGAGCCGGCACTGGCCACCAAGTGGACCTATCTCAGCCCGACCCAGGTACGGTTCGACTTGCGCAAGGGCGTCAAATTCCAGGACGGGTCGCCCTTCACTGCAGATGATGTGATCTTCTCGTTCGGCCGCATCAGGCAGCCACAGGGAACGATGCAGATCTATGTGACCGGGATTGCCGACATCAAGAAGATCGACGACCACACCATCGACCTGATGCTGTCGGCACCGAACCCGATCCTGCTTCGCAACATCATCGACTTCCGGATCATGAGCAAGGCGTGGGCCGAGAAGAACCGCTCGACCAGCGTGCAGGACTACAAGGCCAAGGAAGAGAACTTCGCATCGCGCAACGTGCAGGGTACCGGGCCCTACCGTATTCTGTCGTGGCAACCCGAGCAGCGCATCACCATGAGCCGCAACGACGCCTGGTGGGACAAGATGCCGGGCAATGTCAAAGAGGTGGTCTACACCCCGATCAAATCCGAGTCGACCCGCGTGGCAGCCCTGCTGTCGGGTGATGTGGACCTGCTGACCGATGTGCCGACGCAAGACGTGGACCGGCTGCGCGCCGACCCGAAGTTGAAGGTCGTCGATGGCCCCGAGGTGCGCACCATCTACCTGGCGCCCGACATCGGCTCGGCCGAGCTGAAATACAGCAGCGTCAAGGGCAAGAACCCCTTTGCCGACAAGCGTGTGCGAGAAGCGCTGAGCCTGGCGATCGACCGCGAAGGCATCAAGCGCAGCATCATGCGCGGCTTGTCGATTCCGGCGGGTTCGATCGTCGCGCCGGGCGTCAACGGCAACGAAAAGGATGTGGACGCGCCGGTCAAAGCCGATGTCGAACGGGCGAAGAAGCTGCTGGCTGACGCGGGGTACGGCAATGGATTCGAGTTCGCCTTGAACTGCCCCAACAACCGCTATGTCAACGACGAGAAGATCTGCCAGGCCGTGATCGCGATGTGGGCGCGCATCGGGCTCAAGGTCAACCTGGTGTCCGAGAACATGGCCACCTTCATCCAGAAGGTACAGAACTTCGACAGCTCGATGTACCTGCTGGGTTGGGGCGTGGCCACCTACGACGCGCAGTATGCGATTCAGTCGCTGGCCCGCACCCGCACCAGCGGTGCCGATGGCAACTACAACTTCTCGAAGATCAGCGACCCGACGGTCGACAAGCTGACCGATGCGATGAAGACCGAGACCGATGTGGCCAAGCGCAACGCGATGATCCGCGAAGCGTTGCTGCGCATCAAGGACGAGGTGCTGCTGATCCCGCTGCACCACCAGATCCGGCCCTGGGCGATGAAGCAAAACATCAGCACAGAGCACCGCTCGGACGACCGGCCCGAAGCGCGGTTGACGACGATTCGCTGAGCTTCGGCAGCCCCGCCGCGTGTAGCGCGCCTGACAGGGTCAGCCGAGCAACGAGTCGCGCACGATGCGACCCCCTTGCATCAGCAAGCGGATACCGGTCTCAGGCTCGGCAAGCATCGACAAGTCCGCAGTCGGGTCGCCATCGACGATCAAAAGATCGGCGTAAGCACCTGCTACGAGTTGCCCCACCTGCCCTTCCAGGCGCATCAACCGCGCAGCGACGATGGTGGCACTCTGCAGCGCTTCCACCGCCGACATCACCGCCATTCGCAATGCGAACTCGCCCGACTGCCGGTCGTGCATATGGCCCAGCAGGTCGGTGCCGAACGCCACCGGCACGCCTTCGGCCCTGGCGATGCGCACGGCTTCGATGCCACGGCTTTGCACGGCGGCCAACTTGTCGAGCATCGCGGCACTCCAGCCCAGGCGCTGACCTTCGTCGGCCAGTGCGGCATAGGTCGAGAGCGTCGGCACGAGGTAGGTTCCGTGGGTCTTCATGATGCGTGCGGTGGCTTCGTCGATCAGGTTGCCATGCTCGATCGATCGCACACCGGCCTGAACCGCCCGGGTGACAGCACGCGGCGAATAGGCGTGTGCCAGTGCATACAAATTCGCGGCTTCGGCTTCTTCGACCGCGGCGCGCAACTCGTCCACCGAGAACTGCGTGCCTTCGAGCGGATCCGTCGGGCTGCTGATGCCGCCGCCGGCCATGATCTTGATGTGGTTGGCGCCATTGCGCACCTGCTCTCGGACCGCACGGCGCACTTCGCCGACGCCATCGGCCACCGCGCCGATCAACCCCAGCCCGGCGCAGCTGCAGAACATTCGCGCTCCGCTGGCACCCCTGCCTACACCCTTCGGTCGCATGTCGGCATGGCCACCGGTCTGGGTGATGGGAAAGCCTGCGATATACAGCCGAGGTCCTTCATACAAGCCCTGCGACACCGCATCCTGCAAACCGAAATCAGCACCGGCGGCATCGCGCACGGTGGTGAAGCCACGGCGCAACATGCCGCGCATGATCCGGCTGCTTTGGGCACCGACCAGCGAAGGCGGCTGCTGCGCCAGGCCGACCAGATCGTGCGATGAGGCCACCACATGCACATGGGCGTCGATCAACCCCGGCAGCACCACGCGGCCCCCGGCGTCGATGCAGTCGGCCTCATCGACCCGCAAGGACTCTTGGGTGACGGTGACGATGCGCTCGCCTTCGATCACCAGCGTGGCGTGATCCATCAAGCTGCCGGCGGCACTGTCGAAAACCCGCGCGTTGACGATCACCTGCCGCGTACGGCGGCCCGACGACGCGGCCGCACTCATCGCTGCGGCGCGGCGATCAACGGATCAGCGCGCTGCGGCCGAAGCCGCTGCCGCGCCCGATGCGCCCGTGACGGCCCCTTCGGCGGCACCCGCCGAGGCCGCGGCACCGGGCTTGTCTTCCAGCCTCGCAGGGAAGCGGCTGGATCCGCTCACACCCACGCTGACCGGGCCGTTGCCAACGCCCACACCGCCGCTGACCGACCCATCGCTGCTGGCCCCGACACCGATGCCACCCAGGCCGCCGATCGGCAACGACACGCCGACCCCGATCGAGCCACAGCCCAACAGCACGGCCGCCAGCCCGGCGGTAGCGAGCAGGCGGCGCGTGATTTGGCGGGGCCCGCGGCTGTTCACGCCGCCACCTCGGCCGCCGGGACACCGACGCGCGAGATCCGCCGCTGCGCAGCGTCCAGCTCGGTTCGCAAGCGCTGCACGAATTTGGCCGCCGGCAGCACCTGCTTGACCGCGCCAATGCCCTGCCCGCAGCCCCAGATGTCCTTCCAGGCCTTGCTCTTGCTCTCGCCGCCGCCAAAGCTCATCTTGCTGACATCGCTGGAGGGCAAGGCCATCGGGTCCATGCCGGCATTGCGAATGCTGGGCGCCAGGTAGTTGCCGTGCACGCCGGTGAAGAGGTTGCTGTAGACGATGTCGTCGCTGTTGCTGTCGACGATGCACTGCTTGTAGGCATCGGAAGCGCGCGCTTCTTCGGTCGCGATGAAGGCCGAGCCGATGTAGGCAAAGTCAGCGCCCGCGGCCAGCGCTGCCAGCACCCCGTCACCGGTGGAAATCGCACCGCTCAGCGCCACCGGGCCATCGAACCACTCGCGGATCTCCTGCATCAATGCGAACGGGCTCTTCACGCCAGCATGGCCCCCGGCACCGGCCGCCACCGCGATCAAGCCATCGGCACCCTTCTCGATGGCCTTCTTCGCGAAGGTGTTGTTGATGATGTCATGCAGCACCACGCCGCCCCATGCATGCACCGCGTCGTTGACATCGGTGCGCGCACCGAGCGAGCTGATCACGATCGGCACCTTGTAGCGGGCGCAGACCTGCATGTCGTGGTCGAGCCGGTCGTTGCTCTTGTGGACGATCTGGTTGACGGCAAATGGCGCAGCCTTGCGATCGGGGTTGGCGCGGTCCCAGGCCGCCAGGGTTTCGGTGATTTCGGCCAGCCATTCATCCAGCTGCTCTGCAGGGCGCGCATTCAGCGATGGCATAGATCCGACCACGCCGGCCTTGCATTGCTCGATCACGAGCTTCGGGTTGCTGATGATGAACAGCGGCGCGCCGATGATCGGCAGCGGCAGGTTCTGCAGGATGTGCGGCAGCGGCATGGCTCAGTAAGCCTCCAGGGCCATGGCAGTGACGGATCCGGCGCCTTCGACGATGCTGTCGCGCAGCCCGGGCGCCTTGTTCAAAATGTGGTCGGCATGAAAGCGCGCTGTGGCGATCTTGGCCTGCATGAAGTCGATTTCCTCGCCCGCCGCCAGCCGATCTTCAGCCACCATCAATGCGCGCGCCATCTGCCAACCTGCCACCACCGTGCCCGCCAGCATCAGGTACGGCACGCTTCCCGCAAAGACATCGTTGGGTTCGGTTTTGGTCTTGACCACGACGAAGTCCACGACATCCAGCAACGCCTTTCGACCGGCCGACAGCCGCATGGCCATCGCCTTGCACGCCAAGCTGTCACGCTGCTTCAGTTCGCCTTCGGTGGCCTCGATCTGCGCCGCAATCGCCCGCGCTGCTGCACCGCCGTCGCGCATCGTCTTGCGGCCCACCAGGTCATTCGCCTGAATCGCTGTCGTGCCTTCGTAGATGGTCAGGATCTTGGCGTCGCGCAGGTATTGCGCCGCGCCGGTTTCCTCGATGAAACCCATGCCGCCATGGACCTGCACGCCCAGGCTGGCCACATCCAGGCTCATCTCGGTCGACAAGCCCTTCACCAGCGGCACCAGAAACTCATAGAACGCCTGGTTCTGCCTGCGCACCTCGGCATCGCCATGCGCATGGGCCGCATCAAAAGCCGCCGCAGCCACCATCGCCATCGCGCGGCAGCCTTCGGTCTGCGCGCGCATCGTCATCAGCATGCGGCGCACATCGGGGTGGTGCAGGATCGGCCCGGCGCTGCTCAGTGAGCCGTCGACAGGCCGGCTTTGCACCCGGTCGCGCGCATAGGCCACCGCATGCTGGTAGGCGCGCTCGGCCAGCGCCACGCCCTGCATGCCAACCGCGAAACGGGCAGCGTTCATCATGATGAACATCGCTTCCAGGCCGCGGTTCTCATGGCCGATCAGCTGCGCCTTGGCCCCGCCATGGTCGCCGTACTGCAGAACAGCCGTCGGGCTGGCCTTGATGCCCAGCTTGTGCTCGATGCTGACGCAATGCACATCGTTTCGGCTGCCGTCCTCCAGCACCTTCGGGCAGATGAAGAGCGAGATGCCCTTGACCCCTTCAGGCGCGCCGCTGATGCGCGCCAGCACCAGATGCACGATGTTTTCCGCCAGATCGTGTTCGCCGTAGGTGATGTAGATCTTGGTGCCGAACAGCTTGTAGCCGCCGTCGGGCTGCGGATCGGCGCGTGTGCGCACCAGCGACAGGTCACTGCCGGCCTGCGGCTCGGTCAGGTTCATCGTGCCGGTCCAGCTGCCGTCGATCAGCTTCGGAATGAAGGTCTGCTGTTGCTCGGGCGTGCCCACCGTCAACAGCGCCTCGATCGCGCCATCGGTCAGCAATGGGCACAGCGCAAAGCTCATGTTGGCGCTGTTGACCATCTCGATGCAGGCCGCACCGATCAGCTTCGGCAGACCCTGGCCGCCGAATTCAGCCGGGTGTTGCAGGCCCTGCCAACCGCCTTCGGCGTATTGCTTGAACGCGTCCTTGAAGCCGGGCGTGGTGGTGACTTTGCCGTCCTTGAATGTGGACGGATGCTGGTCGCCTTCGCGGTTCAGTGGCGCGATCACGCCTTCGTTAAGTCGTGCACACTCTTCCAGCACGGCGGCGGCCGTGTCGTAGCCCGCTTCATCGAAGCCGGGCATCTCTGCAATGCGGTCGATGCCTGCCAGCTCCTTCATCACGAAGAGCATGTCCTTGATCGGGGCGCGGTAGCTCATATCCTGCCTCCGGTCAAAGGGCGGCGACCAGCTCGGGCACCGCGGTGAACAAGTCGGCTTCGAGCCCGTAGTCGGCCACGCCGAAGATCGGCGCCTCGGCGTCCTTATTGATCGCCACGATCACCTTGCTGTCCTTCATGCCGGCCAGGTGCTGGATGGCACCGCTGATACCGATCGCCACATACAACTGTGGCGCGACGATCTTGCCGGTTTGCCCCACCTGCCAGTCGTTGGGTGCATAGCCGGCGTCGACCGCGGCACGGCTGGCACCCAATGCCGCACCCAACTTGTCGGCCAGCGGAGTCAACACCGAATCGAACTTGTCGCTGCTGCCGAGTGCGCGGCCACCGCTGACGATGATTTTGGCTGCAGTCAATTCGGGTCGGTCGCTCTTGGCGATCTCGCTGCCGACGAAGCTGGACAGCCCCGCATCGGCCACCGCGTCCAGCTTCTGCACTTCGGCGCTGCCACCGCTGTCGGCGGCGGCATCGAAGCCGGTGGTGCGCACGGTGATCACCTTGATGGCATCCGTGCACTGCACGGTCGCGATGGCATTGCCGGCATAGATCGGCCGCTCGAAGGTGTCGGGGTCGACCACCTTGATCGCATCGCTGACCTGCCCCACATCCAGCAGCGCGGCCACGCGCGGGGCGATGTTCTTGCCGCTGGCGGTGGACGGAAACAGAATGTGGCTGTAGTCCTTGGCCACTGCCAGCACCTGCGCCGCCATGTTCTCGGCCAAGCCGTGTTCCAGCCCCGGCGCATCGGCATGCAGCACCTTGGCCACACCGGCGATCTTGGCAGCCGCTGCGGCTGCCGGCCCGGCGTTGGCGCCGGCGACCAGCACATGCACATCGCCACCGCAGGCAATTGCTGCGGTGATGGTGTTGAGGGTTGCACCCTTGATGGATGCGTCGTCGTGTTCTGCGACTACCAGTGCGGCCATGTCAGATCACCTTCGCTTCGGTCTTGAGTTTGGCCACCAGCGTGGCGACATCGGGCACCATCACACCGGCGCCGCGCTTGGGCGGCTCACTGACCTTCAAGGTCTTGATGCGCGGCGTCACATCCACATCCAGATCGGCTGGCTTGAGGTTTTCCAGCGGCTTCTTCTTCGCCTTCATGATGTTCGGCAGCGTCACATAGCGCGGCTCGTTCAGGCGCAGGTCGGTGGTGATCACCGCCGGCAGCTTGATCTTCAAGGTTTCCAGGCCACCATCGACTTCACGGGTGACGTTGGCTGTCTTTTCGCCATTCGCATCGGCCAGCTCGACCTTCGATGCGAAGGTGGCCTGCGCCATGCCGGTCAACGCAGCCAGCATCTGCCCGGTCTGGTTGCAGTCATCGTCGATGGCCTGCTTGCCCAGGATCACCAGATCGGGCTTTTCCTTGTCGACCAGTGCCTTCAACAACTTGGCAACCGCCAGCGGTTGCAGCTCTTCGGTGGTCTCGACCAGGATCGCCCGGTCGGCGCCGATGGCCATCGCGGTGCGCAAGGTTTCCTGGCATTGCAGCACGCCGCAGGACACCGCGATCACTTCGGTGACGCTGCCCTTTTCCTTGAGCCTGACGGCTTCCTCAACCGCGATCTCGTCGAAGGGGTTCATGCTCATCTTGACGTTGGCGATGTCGACCCCGCTGCCATCGGCCTTGACCCGCACCTTGACGTTGTAGTCGACCACCCGTTTGACTGCTACCAGAACCTTCATGGGTCTTGCTCCTGCTTTGTTTGACGGGGCCCGCGGGCCGCCTGATCGAATTTCATTCTAGGCGTCGCACTTTTGCCGAGCACCGCCAAAGGGAAAGAATAGAACGATCGTCCTATTTTGCGTGTGCAGCGGCGATGCCGCGCTCAACGTCGACCTTTCGCAGCACCACCAGCCCCGCCAAAAAGAAGACCCCGGTCGACAGGATCGCGATGCGCTGGTTGCCGCTGGCCAGCACCGTCACCACGCCGTAGGTGATCGGACCGATCACCGCCGAAAAGCGCACCGCCAGTGTCCACAAGCCATAAAACTCGCCGAGCCGCTTCGGCGGGGCGAACAAACCGGCCAAGGCCCGGCCCGCCGACTGGCTGCTGCCCATGCACAAGCCCGCAATCACCGCCGCCACCCAGAACACCGTCTGCGTGGTCGCTGCCACCGCCATCACCGTCATCAGCACCCAGCCCCACAGGGTCAGCATCAATGCACGACGGTGGCCGATCCGGTCCTGCAGGTAGCCGAAGCCGAAGGCACCGACGGCGGCGGCGATGTTGACCAGAAAGATCAGCGCCATCGTCTGCGCCTGCTTGAAGCCCAGCACCTGCTCTGCGTAGACCGCCGCCAGCGCGATCACCACCGCGATGCCCGCTTGGTAGAACACCGCACACAACAGCAGCCAGGCGAAATCCTCGTAGCGCCGTGCTTCGCGCCACGTCTTCAGCAAGCGCGCGAAGGCACCTTCGACTCGGTCTCCGGCGGCCCCTGTCTGCGGCACCGCGCGCTCCTTCAAGAGCGCAAAGGTGGGCAGCGACGACAGCGCATACACCGCCGCGGTGATCAGCATCGTCACCGGCACGAAGTGGGTGGCGGGCAAGCCCTGCCCTTGCGCCCACAGCACATAGCCGAGACTCAAACCCAGCGTCAGCATGCCGCCGAAATAGCCGAAGCTCCAGCCCCAGCCGGACACCCGCCCCATCGATTCGCGCCTGGCCAACTCGGGCAGGAACGACGCGGTCAGCGACTCGCCGAACGAATAGAAGAGATTGGAGCAAACGATCGCCGCCACCGCCAGCCACAGGTCGCCACGACCCACCAGCGCCAGCGCTGCGGTGGTCACCACACAAGCCGCGGTGCTCAGCATCAACAGCGGCTTCTTGGCGGCACGCAGATCGGCATACGCACCGATGGCGGGCATGGCGATCATCACCATCAGGTTCGACAGGCCGAGTGCCAGCGTCCACGCGAGCGTGCCCCAGGCCGCACCGTCGGCCACCACGCCGACGAAGTAGGCGTTGAACACCGCCGTCATCACGACCGTGGTGTAGCCCGAGTTGGCGAAGTCGTACATCGCCCAGCCGAAGACTTCGCGGCGTTTGACGCCGGGGTTCAGGGCGCTTTTGGCGAACAGGGGCATGGGGGTTCCGGTGGCGGGACGGTCACGCAGAAGTTGAGCGGCCCGCTCGGTCGATGTCAGGCTGCGGACCATGCATCGGCGGCGGCCGACCGGCGCGCGCGGCCGATGGCTTCCAGCGTGGCGACGATGGTCGGCAGCCGGTCGCGCCAGCGGCCCCGGGCGCTGAAGTGCGCGGCCAGCTCGTCCAGGCTCAGCGGCCGGGCGGCGCTATTCAACACATAGGAGACGGCCTTGATCTGCTCCGGCAGACCGGTTGGCCACGGTCGGCGGGCAACCGGCGCGGTCGCGGGTGCATCGGCGGGGTCGGCTTCTTCGCTGTCGGTGCCGGTCAGCGTGGCCTGCGTCGATGCCGAGGCGGCAGAAGGATTCTGGAAGTCGGGCCGCAGCCAGCGCACGGTGCCGGCGGCCTCCTCGGCGGCGCGCTTGGCATTCAGATCGACCAAACGTTGCAGCAAGTCACCGACCGCGACTTCGCGTGCTGCCGCTCCGGCTGTTGTGTGGTCTGCGAGCGCGGGGCCGAGGTCGGACCAGCCATAGGCTTCGAGCACCGCGGCGTCCAAGTCGTCGTGCAGGGTGCGCAGTACGCCGACGAGGCCTTGGGTGTGGATGACTCGCTCCGTTGGCGTCAATTGCTCGCCAGCGCGGAGTTTGGCGAGCACGTTGTAGATGCCGGTGAGGGTCAGTGTGTCGTAGGCAGCTTGCCGGCGCTTTCGATGGGCGTCGATCGTCTCCGCAAGTGTTCCGATTCGCTCAATGAGCACTGGCGTCAGACCGGTGTCGTCTGACGGAAAGGCAAATGCATCGAAACAAGTCGTCTTGCTGTAAACGGAATCATTTCCGACACCCAGCCAACCGCCTGTGGCCAACGCCCAGGCTGCGTGGACTGAATTTGACAACATTCCGAGATGTAGCTGCTGATCAGTGGCAATCGCGACGAGCTTGTTGTCTGGCAAGACCGCAGCAGGAAGAAACTGAAAGACTCGGTGCCGCATCGTCTCGACCGTGACCACATACCTATCAAGAGTCGCGAGCGCTCTTCGCAGCGCCGGTCGCGGTTTGCCATGAAGCCACCACAACTTCGCGTAGGCCGCCCCATCCTTTGTGGACGCACCAACATCGCGCGCCGGCCTGACTCGGTCGTACAGCCATTGGTAGACAGCTGGGAACTTGTCGCGGGTCTTGGCCTCATCGAGCCCGAAAAGGTCAATCACCATCACACCACGCGAGCGAGCCATGAGATCACGGCCGTTTCGATAGGCCCGGATGTGGAATTCGAGACCTGGCGTCTCCCCAAATCCGAGCGATCGTGCTTGCTCTGTCGTCACGATGAAGCCGGCTCCGTGAAGCTTGACACCAGGCGAGGACAAGCCAGACATCGCTCTGAGTGGCCGCGCAATGTCGACGTTCGCGCCAATCTGCAAATTCGCGTGGATCAAGCCGAGCGACTCCGACAAGCTGACGAGCACTTCGCCACTTCCAGCAGTGCTTTCGCTTGTGATGTTCAACAAACGGCCGTCTTGTGATTCCTTCGAACCCACCGTCATCGCGATGCGCACAGCAGCGCCATTTGCGCTGTCGACCCAGGGATGGTCGGGTAGCGCGAAGATTAGGGTAATGGGCGGGGACGCGCTCTGCTGGGCTTCGATGACTCGTCGATTGAATATCTGGCGAAGACCATTTGTGGTGATCAATCCAAACTGCAACGCGCGCCCCAACCGCACCGTCTCAGCGGCGCGATGCCACCAGTACATGACGAAGTCGGCACTCTCTGGTACCGCAGGCCACGCCTGCCGAAGCGCTTGCGTGTAACCATCGCCCAACGCCGCACGCATGGTGCTCGCCCCAATGAACGGCGGATTCCCAACAATGAAATCCGCCGCCGGCCATCCCGCCGCACGCGGGTTCACATAGCGCCACTGCGGCACCACCGCCCGCTCGTCCGGCACCTTCGCACCGGTGACCGGGTGCAGCTTGAAGGTCTGGCCGTCCCAGCGCGTCACCACTTCACCGGCCGCGTTGCGCATCGGCTCCTGGCGGTCCCAGGTCAACACCGCGTCGCGGCACTCGATGTTTTGCCAGTCGTGGACCACCGGCTCGGCCACGCTGGCGCTGCCGAAGGTACGGATGTGCCATTGCAAGTAGCCGATCCACAAAACCAGCTCGGCCAACGCGGCGGCCCGCTCATTGACCTCGATGCCCAGCAGCTGCTGCGGGGTCACGGTCTCGCCTTCGAAGCCGAGGCGCACCTGCGTCTCGCCCAGCGCTTGCAGCTGCTCCATCACCTCGCCTTCCAGCCGCTTCAGGTGTTCCAGCGTCACATAGAGAAAGTTGCCGCTGCCGCAAGCCGGGTCCAGTACGCGCACGGTGCACAGCCGGTGGTGAAAGGCTTTGACCGTGGCGCGGGCTTCGGCCAGCTTGTCGTCGTGCTTCTTGCCATCGAGCCCGCGGGCCTCGATCGACAACAGCAGTGCGGCAGCCTGGGCATCAGCCCATTCGGCGCGCAGCGGCTCGACCACGGTGGGCAGCACCAGCCGCTCGACATAGGCGCGCGGCGTGTAGTGCGCGCCCAGCGCATGGCGCTCGGTCGGGTCGAGTGCGCGTTCCAGCAGAGTGCCGAAGATCGACGGTTCGACTTCGCGCCAGTTGGCGGCTGCGGCGTTCAGCAGGCCGTCGATCTGGTCGCGGGTCAGCGGCAGCACATAGTCAGGCTCGGCGCTGCCCTTGAAGAGCTTGCCGTTGAAGCGAAGCAGCGGCGCGGTCGCAGTGGCGCTGAAGCCACCACGGTCCATGTCGGCCCACAACGCAGCCAGCATGTGGCGCAGGGTGTCGGGCTGGTCGCGCCACTGGCGCAGCAGGCTTGAAAACGTACCCTGCCCGTCGGCATTGCTAGGAAGCAGGCCTACGTCTTCGGCAAACATGCTGAACAGGCAGCGTGTCAAGAAGGCGGCCACTGCCTCGGGCGTATGTCCGGTGTTGCTGCCCGTTCCAGAGCGAGTTCCTGAGCCACCCAGACTGCGGGCCAGCTTTGCAAGTTGCTCGGAAACCTGCCTCGTGACCTTGGCACTGGCCCGCGCCGGGTCGAGCGCCATCGGGTCCTCCCACAACAAACGCAGCCTTTCGCGCAAGGCCGCGTCGCGCAGGTCGGGCAGTCTGATGCGGTGGCTGCGCGCGTCCGGAAACGGCGTGTAGGTGGCGCCGCTGCGGGTGAACTCGGCATAGACCTCGATCACATGCCCGACATCCACCACCACCAGGAAAGGCGGGCGGCCTTCCGCTGCGGGCAGCGCGCGGGCATAGCCTTCGGCTTGCTCGCGCGCCCTCATCAACGCGGCGTCGAAACCTTTGGTGTGGGCGGCAGCTTTGACGTCCTTGGCTTCGAGAACGAAGGCGCCGCGCCGGTAGCAGTCGATGAAGCCAACGCCGGTGCTGCCGTCGCCATGTGCGAACTGCACACGTCGCTCGTAGACATAGGCGTTGTCCTGGACATCGCTGCGCGACGGCTGGGGCGCGGCTACCCCCAGAACAGCACACAACTCACCGATGAAGATCTGGTAGTTGGCCCGCTCGGAGCCGGAAATGCCATGCCATTTCGCGACGAACGCTTCGACTTCGGCTGCTGTGTCGGCGCTCATGGTTCCTATGTCACCGCGCAGTGGGCCGGAAGGGCACGGCTCCTTGCACCGCAGGCTGCCAGCCCGTGGAAATTGCGAAGCAGCCTTTCTCTAGCCTAAGCATCGGAGAGCAAACGGGTTCGCTGCGGAAAGGCCTTCGACAGCTTGATGTCTGCTGTGGCCAGCCTCACATCAAGGAAGTTGGCCAACGCCACGTACTCGCAGTCGTATGCCGAACACCCGCTTTCTTTGCTGAGCCGCAAGACTTCGGCGGTTTCGACCTCGTACTCGTCAGAACCGATCAACGCTTCCGCCCGCTGAAACAAAACCGCCGCATCGGCAAGCTCCAGCAAGTCGGTGCGAATGTAGGTGGCCAGAACATTGCGAAGTTCGCTGCGCCACAGCTTCGGGGCTGCCCACTGCGGCTCGCTGATCAGCAGTTGCTCTGCGCTTGCCGTGTGTTTGCCGGGAATCAACAGGTAGGCGAGGACGTTGACGTCCGCAACGATCACCGCCGACCCTCACGTTTGAAGCGATCGATGTCGGCATGGTCAAACGCAAGGCCCTGAAGCCGTTCTCTGATGGTTCGGATCGCCGCAAGGTGATCCTCTGCAGCCACGCGACGGGGAAGAACTTGGGCCTCTAGTCGCGCAATGATCTCGCCGTTGAGGCTTCTGTGGTTGGCAGAAGCGGCCTGCTTCAACCGCTCGTAGACAAGGTCAGGAACCCCCTTTAGCGTCAGGTTGGCAGGCATGTCAAGCTCCAAACCATCAAAGGCATCACTTTAATGTCTTTTTGGTGCCCGGGACGGGAATCGAACCCGTATGCCCACTTCTGGGCGGCGGATTTTAAGTCCGCTGCGTCTGCCGATTTCGCCACCCGGGCGGGTGGCGGATTATTGCGGTGGCAGTTGCCGGACGATCAGGAAGACTGGAGGCGCGACCCGGAGTCGAACCGGGCTGGACGGATTTGCAATCCGTTGCATAACCGCTTTGCTATCGCGCCGCATCCTCAACCGATCTCGTCAAAAGCCCAAGACCCCACACTGAACCGACCGCCGAGCGTCCGTCGACTTCAGCAAAAAAGGGAAGCCTGGGCTTCCCTTCTTGGTGACCGCCGCAGCGAATGTCGCAGCGGTCTCAGGCATCGTGGAGCGGGAAACGAGACTCGAACTCGCGACCTCAACCTTGGCAAGGTTGCGCTCTACCAACTGAGCTATTCCCGCCTGAACTGCTCGCATCAAGCAACTTGAAGCGCAATGAGAGCAGCCGCGCATTGTATGCCGGAAAAATGCGGTGCCACAAGTTGCCGACGGCCGATATGGCCGACGATGCGGCACCGCATCACGGTCATGCAATCAGTGCGGCAACCCGTCGCCCGTTGACGCAGGCTTTGCTGCTTCGACCTTGGCCGGTGGGGCCGCAGCCGGCGGCACATCGTCGTCTGGCAACGCCACCGGCATCTTCTCCAACGCCAGCTCCAGCACCTGGTCGATCCACTTGACCGGCACGATGTCGAGGTTGGCCCTGGCGTTCGCCGGGATGTCCTGCAGATCCTTGACGTTCTCTTCCGGGATCAGCACTGTGCGCACGCCGCCGCGGTGTGCTGCCAGCAGCTTTTCCTTCAAGCCGCCGATGCCTGTGACCTCGCCGCGCAAGGTGATCTCACCCGTCATGGCCACATCGGCCTTGACGGGGATGCCGGTCAGTGCCGACACCAGCGCAGTCGTCATCGCTGCACCGGCGCTGGGGCCGTCCTTGGGGGTGGCGCCATCGGGCACATGGATGTGGATGTCGCGCTTCTCGAACACATCGTCCCTGATGCCCATGCGCCTTGCGCGCGACCGCACCACGGACCGCGCTGCTTCGACGGATTCCTTCATCACATCGCCCAGCGAACCGGTGCGGATGATGTTGCCCTTGCCCGGCATCACCGCGGCCTCGATGGTCAGCAGATCACCACCCACCTCGGTCCAGGCCAGGCCCACCACCTGCCCCACCTGATTCTTCTTTTCGGCCCGGCCGAAGTCAAACTTGCGAACCCCGAGGAACTCGTTCAGGTTGTCTTCGGTGATGACGACCTTGCCGTCGTATTTCTTCAGTTGATGGCCCTTGACCACCTTGCGGCAAATCTTCGAGATCTCGCGCTCCAGCGACCGCACGCCGGCCTCCCGCGTGTAGTAGCGAATGATCCCGCGGATGCCACCTTCGGTCAGTTCCAGCTCGTCGGGTCTGACGCCGTTGTTCTTCTCCTGTTTCGTGGCCAGGTAGCGCTGCGCGATGTTGAGCTTTTCTTCTTCGGTGTAGCCGGCCAGGCGGATCACTTCCATCCGGTCCAGCAATGCCGGCGGAATGTTCATGCTGTTGCTGGTGGCCACGAACATCACATCCGACAGGTCGAAGTCGACCTCGACATAGTGGTCGCTGAAAGTGTGGTTCTGCTCGGGGTCCAGCACCTCCAGCAACGCCGATGACGGGTCGCCGCGGAAGTCCATGCCCAGCTTGTCGATCTCGTCCAGCAGGAAGAGCGGGTTGCGGGTGCCGATCTTCGCCAGGCTCTGCAGCACCTTGCCCGGCATGCTCCCGATGTAGGTGCGGCGGTGGCCACGGATCTCGGCTTCGTCGCGCATGCCGCCCAACGCCATGCGCACGAACTTGCGCCCGGTGGCACGTGCCACGCTCTGGCCCAGCGAGGTCTTGCCCACTCCCGGTGGCCCGACCAGGCACAGGATCGGCGCCTTGACCTTGTCGACACGCTGTTGCACCGCAAGGTATTCGAGGATGCGGTCCTTGACCTTTTCCAAGCCGAAGTGGTCTTCGTTCAACACGTTCTCGGCCAACGCCAGATCGTGCTTGATCTTGGTCTTCTTGGCCCAGGGCAAGCCGATCAGGGTGTCAATGAAATTGCGCACCACGGTGGCTTCGGCCGACATCGGCGACATCAGCTTCAACTTCTTCAACTCGCTGTCGGCCTTCTTGCGCGCTTCCTTCGGCATGCGCGCAGCCTTGATCTTCTTCTCGAGCTCTTCCATGTCGGCGCCTTCTTCGCCGTCACCCAGCTCTTTCTGGATCGCCTTGACCTGCTCGTTCAGGTAGTACTCACGCTGGCTCTTTTCCATCTGGCGCTTGACGCGGCCGCGGATGCGCTTTTCGACCTGCAGGATGTCGACTTCGTGTTCCAGCAGCTCCAGCAGCTTTTCGAGCCGCTTCGGCACGCTGAACAGGTCCAGCACCGACTGCTTGGCTTCGAGCTTCAGCGGCAGGTGCGCGGCGATGGTGTCGGCCAGGCGACCCGGGTCGTCGATGCCGGCGATGGACGTGAGGATCTCGGGCGGGATCTTCTTGTTCAGCTTGACGTACTGGTCGAACTGTTGCGTGACCGCGCGGCGCAAGGCTTCGATCTCGGGCGTGGCGTCGACGGCCACCGGCACCGGAGTCACATCGCCGACGAAGAAGTCGTTCTCTTCGGTGATCTTCTGGGTGGTGGCGCGCTGCACCCCTTCGACCAGCACCTTCACGGTGCCATCTGGAAGCTTCAACATCTGCAAAACAGAAGAGACGCAGCCGACCTCGAACATGTCGTCGGCCTTGGGCTCGTCCTTGCCAGCCGCGCGCTGCGCCACCAGCATGATCTGGCGCCCCGACTCCATGGCGGCTTCGAGCGCCTTGATCGATTTCGGCCGCCCCACGAAGAGCGGAATGACCATGTGGGGAAACACGACCACATCGCGCAGCGGCAGCAGCGGCAGGGTGATGGGATCGGGGGGAAGGATGGGATGTCCGGACATTGAGACCTCACTTTCTCAGGCGCAGTTGAGGCCCGAGGGAAAAAATGCAAGCGACCGGCTCATTCAGCACGGATCGAAGGCGCGGTTGCAATGCCCGACGGGCGAACCAAGCCGAAGCGAGATGAAAGAGCGGTGGGGCAGTGGCCGTCGCGAGCGTGTCGAGGCGGGTTGAGCCGCGGAGCCGCACTCCCGTGCGGCGAGCAGCGCAGGCGCCGCATCGGCAGGCGCAGCAGTCCGATGCCCCGCCGCTCAGGCGGAAGCCTTTTTCTCGCGATACACCAAGAGAGGTTTGGCGCCGTCTTCGATGATGTGCTCGTCCACCACCACCTTCGCCACTCCGTCGAGCGTCGGCAACTCGAACATGGTGTCGATGAGAGAGTGCTCGAGAATCGAGCGCAGCCCACGCGCCCCGGTCTTGCGAGCCAGCGCCTTGCGCCCGATGGCCGTCAACGCCGATGGCCGAATCTCGAGTTCGACTCCGTCCATCGCAAACAGCTTCTGGTATTGCTTGACCAGCGCGTTCTTCGGCTCGGTCAGTATCTGCACCATGGCGTCGATCGTCAGTTCGCCCAGCGTCGCCACCACCGGCAGCCGCCCCACCAGTTCAGGGATCAGGCCGAACTTGATCAGGTCTTCGGGTTCGGCTTCCTTGAACAGGTCGGCTGCCCGCTTTTCGTTCTTGCTGTGCACGCTGGCCGCAAACCCGATGCCCGACTTCTCGGTGCGGTTCTGGATCACCTTCTCCAACCCGTCGAAAGCCCCGCCGCAGATGAACAGGATGTTGGTGGTGTCGATCTGCAGAAAGTCCTGGTTCGGGTGCTTGCGACCGCCCTGCGGCGGTACGCTGGCCATCGTGCCTTCGACCAGTTTCAAGAGCGCTTGTTGAACCCCTTCACCCGACACATCGCGGGTGATGCTGGGGTTGTCGCTCTTGCGGCTGATCTTGTCGATCTCGTCGATGTAGACGATGCCCCGCTGCGCGCGCTCGACGTCGTAGTTGCAGTTCTGCAGCAGCTTCTGAATGATGTTCTCGACGTCTTCACCCACATAGCCGGCTTCGGTCAGCGTGGTGGCGTCGGCAATCACGAAGGGCACGTTCAGCAGGCGCGCGAGGGTCTGCGCCAACAATGTCTTGCCCGACCCGGTAGGGCCGATCAAGAGAATGTTGCTCTTGGACAGCTCGACCTCGTCCTTGGCCGTGCCCGAAGCCACCGCGGCGCCGATGTGGCGCAGGCGCTTGTAGTGGTTGTAGACCGCCACCGACAGCGTGCGCTTGGCCGGCTCCTGGCCGATCACGTAGTTGTCCAGACTGGCCTTGATCTCGGACGGCAACGGCAGATCGCTCTTGCCGGCCTTCGATGCCGGGCTTTCTGCCGGTACCTCGTCGCGGATGATGTCGTTGCAGAGTTCGATGCACTCGTCGCAAATGAACACCGACGGCCCAGCGATGAGTTTCTTGACCTCGTGCTGGCTCTTGCCGCAGAACGAGCAGTACAGAACCTTCTCGCCAGAGGCGCCTTTCTTGTCGGCCATGGGTGTGTGCGGTTGGGTCGGTGGGGCTCGGTCGCGTCGGGTCTGCGCGTCAGTGCATCAGGGCCGCTTGTCCAGCACCTGGTCGATCAGGCCGTAGGCTTTCGCCTCGCTCGGAGACATCCAGAAATCGCGTTCCATGTCGGCCACGATCTTTTCGTAGGTTTGGCCGGTGCGCTCGGCATAGATGCGGTTCAATTGTTCGCGGGTCTTGATGATCTCGCGGGCCTGGATCTCGATGTCGGTGGCCTGACCCTGTGCGCCGCCCGAAGGTTGGTGCAACATGATGCGCGAATTCGGCAGCGCGGCACGCTTTCCTTCCGTCCCGGCCATCAGCAGGAAGGAGCCCATGCTGGCCGCCATGCCCATGCACAAGGTCGAGATGTCGGGCTTGATGAACTGCATCGTGTCGTAGATCGACAGGCCGGCACTGACACTGCCGCCAGGCGAGTTGATGTACAGAAAGATGTCCTTGTCGGGGTTCTCGCTCTCGAGGAACAACATCTGCGCCACGACGAGGTTGGCGGTGCCGTCGTTGACAGGCCCCACCAGAAAGATGATCCGCTCGCGCAGCAGGCGGCTGTAGATGTCGTAGGCGCGTTCGCCACGACCCGACTGCTCGATCACGATCGGCACCATGCCGAGCCCCACGGTGTCTTGCACGCTCATCTTCGGTCCTTCAATCCTTGCCTTGTTGCTTCGATCCACTGTCTGATGGTCAGTTCGCGGTCATCAGTTCGTCGAACGGTAGCACCTTGTCGACCACCTTGGCGCGACCCAGAACGTAGTCGGTCACGTTGTTCTCGATCACCACCGCCTCGACCTCGGCCATGCGCTGCCGGTCGCCCAGGTACCAGCGCATCACCTCGGAGGGTTTCTCGTAGCTCTGCGCCATTTCCTCGATGTGCGCCTGCAACTGCTCGGGCTTGGCCTGCAGGTTCTGGCTGCGCACCAGTTCTGCGACCACCAGGCCCAGGCGCACGCGGCGCTCGGCTTGGGGCTTGAAGATGTCGGCGGGGATCGGCGTGGTCTCGTGGTCCTTCACACCGCGGGTCTTCAGGTCGGCGCGGGCGGCTTCGATCAGGCGCTCGCCTTCGGCCACCACCAACGTGTTGGGAACTTCCAGCTCGGCCGCCTTCGACAGTGCGTCCATCACCGCCGACTTGTTGCGTGCCTGCACTCGAAAGCGCACTTCACGCTCCAGGTTCTTCTTCACGTCTTCGCGCAGGGCTTCGACCGTGCCGCCGTCGATGCCCAGCGACTTGGCCAGTGCCGCGTCCA
>JBBSPW010000002.1:0-70985 GCA_038258365.1 Burkholderiales bacterium
CGCCGGCGGCGGCGCCCCCGCCTGCTCTGCCCACCCGTTGCGCCCCCCCGCGCGGTGGCCGACCGCCCCCCGCTGCCCGGGAAGCGCCACCATCTGCGCAGGCGGTGTCGGCTCGGCTGTCACCGCTTGAGCAAACGCTCGACCGACCCGGCACGCAGCCGGGCCGCCTGCGGCAGGCCCGAGCCCAATAACGGCCGCAGGTAGTCCCTGAACGCGTCCGTGACATCGTTGCCAGCAGACGCGATCAGCGCGTCTTCCATCGTGCGGGTCTTGCCCGCCACATCCTGCAGCGCCAGCAGCTTGTAGTCGACCGCATAGTCGCCGGTGCGCTGGATCGCCACCGAACCGCTCTTGTCGCCCCACAAGGCGAACTGCACCGCGCGTTCACCGGCTTCACGCGCTTCGAACTGGTCGACATCGCTGACGCAGCCCAGAAAGCTGCGCTGCAGATAACCGAAGGTGTCGCCGCGCACCCGCTTGATGCCGAGCCGGCTCTTGATCTGCTCGCACAGCAGATCGGCGAGTGCACCGGTGCCGCTCAGCTGCACATTGCCGTGGGCGTCGCGCTCGCTGCCGCCGCCGGCGAGCTGGGCCACGATCGACTGGCCCGTCGCATCGTGAACGCCTTCGCTCACCGCCACCACGCAGCGGCCGAGCCGCTCGTGCACCGCTTTCACATCGGCCAGGAAACGCGCCATCTCGAAATCGCGTTCGGGCAGGTAGATCAGATGCGGGCCGTCGTCGGCATGCGTGCGCGCCAGCGCTGCCGCGGCGGTCAGGAAGCCGGCATGCCGGCCCATCACCACGCCGACATAGATGCCGGGCAGCGAGGCGTTGTCGAGGTTGGCACCGGCAAAGGCCTGCACCACGAAGCGCGCCGCACTCGGATAGCCCGGCGTGTGGTCGTTCAGCACCAGGTCGTTGTCGATGGTCTTCGGAATGTGGAGGCAGCGCAGCGCATAGCCGGCTTGCTGCGCTGCTTCGGCCACGATGCGCACGGTGTCGGACGAGTCGTTGCCGCCGATGTTGAAGAAGTGTTCGATCTCGTGCGCCTGCAGCACCTTGAACATCGCCTGGCAATAGGCCCGGTCGGGCTTGTCGCGGGTGGAGCCGAGTGCGGCCGACGGTGTGGCCGCCACCGCCTCCAGGTTGTGGCGGGTTTCCTGCGTCAGGTCGACGAAGTCTTCGTCGACGATGCCGCGCACCCCGTGGCGGGCACCGTAAACCCGCGTCACCGCCGCATGGCGCCGCGCTTCCAGCACCACGCCCACCATCGACTGATTGATGACAGCGGTAGGGCCGCCGCCTTGTGCCACCAGGATCCTGCCGGACGACATCGTGCACCCCTCGTTGCCTGCGGAAATCGCAGCGGCATCGTAGCGCCGGCTTTGCCATCCACCGCAAGCACTGCGCGGGCGCCGGGCGCACCCTTAGAAGTCGACCACCGTCACCCGCATGCCGCGCGAAGCCAGCAGTGCCACGGCCCGCTCGGCATCGGCCCTGCGTTCATACGGAAAAGCAGCCACGCGCCAGTCCTCGCCCACCGGCAACACCTCCACCTGCAGCGCAGCGCTGCCGGTGGTGCGCACCGCAGCCAACAGCGCGCGCGCGGCGGCCATCACCTGATCGGCTTCGGCACGGGTACGAAGGGCGCGGGTCGACAGGGCAAAGGCCGGACCGTCGGCCGCGCGGGCTGTGCGGGCTGCGCTCGAGGTCGAGCCTGCTGCTGAAGCGACGGTTGCAGAAACGGCCGGCGGTGCGGTGGGTGCTGCTGCAACACCGGCGGCACCCACCGCAGCCGGCTGTGGCAGGCCCAGTTCCTTGCGGGCCTGCACCACTGCGTCGCGCGCAGCAACCTTGCTGTCCTCATCCAGAGCCGGACGGATGGCGGGGCGCGACACGGCGCTGCCCAGTGACCGGATGTTGGCCGCTTGCGTTCGCGTGCCCTGACGGGCCGCTGGCGCCGGTGGCGAAGGTGGAAATGAAGGCACGGCCGCCGGCGCGCTCGCGGCGACCGCAGCGATGACCGATGCGCCTCGCGGTTCGGCATCGGCGACTTCGGGCTGCGGGTGCAGGTGTGGCTGCGCCAACGCCTCGGCCTGGGGCGCCGCCGACAGCGGCGAAGCCGATGCTGCAACAGCGGACTCGGCAGCCACGGCCGGTGAAGGAGCCAAGGGTGCAGCCGCCTGCATTGCCGGCGCCGCACCCCCAGCCGCTTGCATGGAGTCGGTCGGCGCCGGCCGCCCGTGCCAGAGCGTCAACGCACTGCCCGTCAGGGTCGTGAACGCCACCGCGGCCACCATCAGGCGCAGCGGACTCCACAACCTTCGCCCGAGGATCGCGGCCCGTGGGCCGCGGCCGATCAGCACGCGGCTCTTCAACGCGCCCAGGTCGATCGCAGCGCTGGCCACGCCCACGGTGCGAGTCGGCAACGCCGGGTCGGTGGATGCCGGCACCACGCGCAACAAGATGTCCGGTGCGGGCGCGGCGCCCGGGTCGCCGTGGCGGGCCGCCCAACGGGCCAGGGCGGCGGGTCGCCAGGGCGGCAGAAAATCCTCGTCGAAGGCCGGCTGCAAGCGGGTTGACCCGCGGCGCCGCAGCCGCGCAGGAAACTTCAGTCGAAGACGCAAGCGCAGCAAGCGCGCCCAGCGACCTGCAGGCTGCTCGTCGAGCGGTGTGGACACTGGCGCTGACGCTGCGCCTGGCAGGGCGCCTGCCCCCGGCGCCAGAAACGGCAGCGTCACCACCCCGACATGACCCACCTGCGACGCCTGAATGCGGCGCGCCAACGGGTGGCGGTTGTGCCAAGCCGCCACGCGGGCGGCCACGGCGTCCAGGCGCAAGGCTTCTTCGCTCATCGCAGTCGATTGTTCGGCAGCGCTGCGGCGGCCTTCGCCCCAACAGCATGGCGATCCGGTGCCTGTTCGGTGGGCACCTGCCAGGCAACCGCAGCATGCGGTCGGCGGCCCGCTGCTCAGAGCGCCATCGGTGGCAGCACCGTGCCCCGCAATTCCCCGAGCCCGATGCGCACCGCGCCAGGGGCTTCGCAATAGCCCTTCAGGATCACCGTGTCGCCGTCTTCCAGAAACAAGCGCTGCTCGCCGCCAGGCAAGCACAGCGGCTTGCGCCCGCCTTGCGACAGCTCCAGCAGACTGGCGCCGTCGGCGGCTCCCGGACCCGACAGCGCGCCGGTGCCGAACAAGTCGCCCGTGCGCAGGTTGCAGCCGTTGCTGGTGTGGTGCGCCACCAGTTGCGCCGGACTCCAGTAGCCATGCAGGGCGTTGCTCTGCGACACCCGCACGGCCGACATGCCCTGCTGCTGCATGTGTGCGGTGCGCAGCCAGACTTCCAGCGTGAGATCGATGGCACCGTGCGCGCGGTCGGCGGCTGCGTCCAGATGCGGCAGCGGCTCGGGGTCGCCATCGGGGCGCTCGAGCGATCGCCTGAAGGGCGCCAGCGCGGCCATCGACACCACCCACGGCGACACCGAGGTCGCGAAGCTGCGCGCCAGAAACGGCCCCAGCGGCTGCCCTTCCCAGGGCTGGATATCGCGCGCGGTCCAGCCGTTCAGCAGGCCGATGCCGAACAGCATCGACTCGGCGCCAGCCACAGCAACCGCCTTCCCGAGCGGGTTGCTGCCGCCCACCCACAGCCCCAGCTGCAGTTCCAGGTCGAGCCCGCGGGTGGGTTGGTACACCGGATCCTGGCCGCTGCGCTTGATCTGGCCGCGGGGCCGCCGCACCGCGCCGCCCAAACCCAGCGACGACGCCCTGCCGTGGCGCGCCACCGGCAGCCACGGCTGGTTGGCCAGCAGCGGCTGGCCCGGTCTGAAGAGCGCACCGATGCGGCGCGCCGAATGCAGCCCCGTTTGGAATTCGGTGAAATCACCGACCGAGCACGGCATCGCCATGCGGGCGTCTTTGCGGGGCACCAGGCAACTTTCCAGAAAGGGCCCCTGCTCGCTACCTTCGGCCAGTGCGGCCGACAGCAGCTCCCGCATCCGGCTCCAGGCCGCAGGGCCCAGCGACATGAAGGCAGCCAAGTCGCCATCGGCCAGCGGCGCCAACAGCTCGTCACTGCCTTCGGGCCATGGCGACAGCGCGGCTGCCATGCGCAGGTCCAGCACCTGGTTGCCGATCGCCACCCCCACGCGCCAAGGCTGTTCGGGCTGGTCGCGACCGGGCTCGCAGCGGAAGCGGCCCAGCGGCAGGTTCTGGATCGGAAAGTCGCAACCGGGCTCGTTGGCCGAATCCAGCCAGCTGCGCAGCGCCGGGTCGTGGGTCTCGTCGGTAGGCGAGACGGCTGTCGGCTCAGGGGCGGGTAGGCTGGACATCGCCGGACAGTCTGCAGGAGCCGGATGTCGCTTGCTGCGTCAGTCGCCGCACGCGGTTTGTGAATAAGACGTGGCGAGTGGCCTCACGGCACATTCAGCAAGTCGGCGATGGCGTGTCGTCGCCACCGCCGTTGAGGCCGTCGCAGGCCAGCTGCAGCGCCTGCCGCAACACACCGAGATCGCCGATGTGATTCGCCAGCAGCAGCAGCAAGCGGGCGTTTAAGAGCTGGCTGTGCGCGTCGCTGAGTTCCCGGTGGGCATCGATCAGCTCTGCATAGAACGCATCGCCAGGGTCATGCGAATGCCGGGCCGGCCGCGCCGGGTCGCGGAAATTGGGCGTGGTGATCAACGGGGTCATGCGGTCACTCCGGCGTTGGCCGCAGCATGGCCGCAGGCCCGCTTCAGCGCTGCCCGCACCGTCGCAGGATCGGGCTGCTTCCAGCGCGCCGCCACATGCTGGTCGGGCCGCAACAGCACAGCGGTGCCTTCTTGCGCGGCATAGCGCCGTGCGGCCACGCCATCCAGCGGCAGGAGCAGCACCTGCAAAGCCACCGCGTCGCCCGCGCGGTGGTGCAGCGCTTCGATGGCGGCCGGACAGGCTGTTGCCGAACCGAACCACAGCAGCGTGAAGCCCGCAGTGGACAGTGAAGGGCCAGCAGCGGTCGATGCCAACTGCGTCAGCAACCAGCCACCTGGATGCGGCGCGTCGTCGGCAGGCAGGCCCGGCGGCAACCCGCCCTCGAAGGTTTCGCTGTCGGGGGTGTTCAGCAGCGACCCCGCCAGCGCACACGGCACCGAGAGCCGACCCGAGTTGACCAGCGCCCGCCCCATCGGCACCTGGGCTGCCAGGCTCAAGACCGCTTGGCGCAGCAGCTTCGACGCCGCGCTCTTCGGGGTGATGAAGTCGGTGGCGCGGGTCGATGCGGCGATGTTCTCGTCGGCCGCCGCGCTGCGCTCCTGGTCGTAGCTGTTGAGCAGCGCTTCTGCCGCGGTGCCGGTGACCCGGCCCTGCGCCACCAGCGCCAGCTTCCACATCAGGTTGTCGACATCCTGCACCCCCGAATTGGCACCTCGGGCGCCGAAGGGCGACACCTGATGCGCCGCATCGCCCACGAACAGCAGCCGCCCATGACGCAGGCGCTTCATGCGTTGGCACTTGAAGGTGTAGACGCTGACCCACTCGAGCTTGAAACCGATGTGGCCGAACCCTTGATGGTCGAGCAAAGCGCGAATGCGAGGCTCGACGCGCTCGGGCGTTTGCTCGGCTTCGGGGTCGGCGTCCCATCCGAGCTGGAAGTCGATGCGCCAGACGCTGTCGGCTTCGCGGTGCAGCAACACGCTCTGGCCCTCGTGAAACGGCGGGTCGAACCAGAACCAGCGCTCGGTGCGGTCGGCCGGAAACAGCTCGCCGTCCAGCACCACATCGGCGATCAGGAAGCGGTCCCGGAAGGTCTGGCCCTGGGTGTCCAAACCCAACCGACGGCGCACCGGGCTGCGGGCGCCGTCGGCCACCACCACCCAGTCGGCCAGCAGGGTGTAGTTGCCGGCCGGACTCTGGACCTCGATCAACGCGCCATCGTCCTGCGGCGTGACCTGCAACACCCGGTGCTTCCAGCGCAGGTCGATGGCCGACAGCTGCTGCGCACGCTCCACCAGCAGTTGCTCGACCCAGTACTGCTGCAGGTTGACCATGCCCGGTCGGCGGTGGTCAGGGTCGGGCAGGAGGTTGAAGTTGAAGACCTCGCGCTCGCCATGAAAGGTGCGGCCGACATTCCAGGTCACACCCTTGGCGACCACCGCATCGCCGACCCCCAGCCGGTCGAAGATCTCCAGCGTGCGCTTGGCCCAGCACAAGCCTCGCGAACCCAGGCTGACGCTGTCGTCGTCGTCCAGCAGCAGCACCGGCAGCCCGCGCAACGCGCCGTCGATGGCGGCACACAAGCCCACCGGGCCGGCGCCGATCACCACCAGCGGCACGCGCCGAACAACGGCAGCGCCAACTTCAGGCGCCGCACCAGCGGCATAACGAGGGTAGGTGTAAGTAGCGTGCATAAAGCGCCAACGAAGCGAGCGCAGAAGATGCGAGTGGAGCCGCGGAACCGGCTTTGCCGGGCCGCAGGCGAACGCCCCCACGGGGGGCAGCGACCGTCAGGGAGCGTGGGGGCTCAAAGTCCGCCGTCAGGGAGCGTCGGGGCTGGTGATCTTCTTCCACATCTCGATGTCGCGCTCGGCGGTCCAGATGCGCGGGTCTTTGTGCGCGGTGGCTTCGTCGTAGGCGCGGGTCACATCGAAGGGCATGCAGTGGTCGAAGATCACCCAGTGGCCGTACTTCGGCCTCACCGCGTCCATCGTTTCTCGGTAGACGGTGTTCAGATCCTTGCCGGCCTTTGCCCCGGCCTGCACGCTGCCATACACATCGGCGATGAAGTCACGCGTGCCGGCCAAGCCCTCGGCCACCTGCGCTTCGGTTTGCAGCGCGGCGCCACGGCCCGGCACGAGTTGGGCGGGCTTCAGCGCCGCCACGTTGTCGAGTGTTTGCGGCCAGTCGCTGAAGTAGGCATCGCCGGCATAGGGCGTGGCGTCGAACTCGACCAGGTCACCGCTGAACAAGATGCGTTCAGAAGGCAGCCACACCACCGTGTCGCCCTTGGTGTGGCCGCGGCCCAGTTGCAGCAACTGGACTTCGAGTTTGCCCAGCCACAGCGTGAGCTTGCCGCTGAAGGTCATCGTCGGCCAGGTCATGCCGGTCGGAACGCTTTCGACATTTCGGAACAAGCGCGGGAAGCGGCCGATCTCGCTGGCCTTGTCCTGCTCGCCGCGTTCGACGATCAGGTCGCGGGTGTCTTCGCTGGCGATGATCTGTTCGGCTCGATAGGCAGACGCACCCAGCACCCGTACCGCGTGGTAATGGCTCAGCACCACGTACTTGATCGGTTTGTCGGTGACCTCGCGGATGCGGCGGATCACGTCTTGCGCCATCTGCGGCGTGGCCTGGGTGTCGATCACCATCACCGCGTCGTCGCCGATGACGATGCCGGTGTTGGGGTCGCCTTCGGCCGTGTAGGCGTATGCGTGATCCGAGAGCTTCGTGAAGCTGACGTTTTTCTCTTCGAGATCGGCCTGGCTGGCGAAGGCTTTGTTGCTCGGTGCTTGGGGTGCGGTCATGGGCGGTCTCGATTCGTGCTGGCGGTGGGCCATCCTAGCTCTGAGCATGCTGCTATCGGATGTCTTGCTTGCTCAGTGGCGAGCAAAGCCGCGTCCGGGCAGGCCTACGCGCGCTGCCCCGGCGTTCTCGCCTGAACGGCTCGAATGCCCTGCGCTCTCCGGTTCCGTGGCCCCGTTGCGGAACTCGCTGCGCTCACCTTCGGTTCGCTCCACTCAGACACCCGCAACGAGTCAGTTCTGGATGCGCGCTGCGCGCGCGGGCCACGAAACCTCCGGTGCTCGGCGCCAGGGCTTTATGCGCGCTGCGGCCTGCCCGGACGCGGCTTTGCTGGCGGCGGCGGTGGCGTGCTTGGAAAGGATGCGCGACCCATCGATGTTCTTGCCGCACCCGTGCCACACCACCACTCCCCACCACCGGCGCTGGCAGCGCGGCAGGCGGTGGCCGGCCGGAGAGCGTCTGCCGTGCCGCACGCACACAAACACAACCGCAAACGCACGACCAGCGCCGAATCAACTCCCCCCGAACCAGTTGTAACCCTGGTCTTCCCAGTACCCACCGGGATAGGTGTTGGTGACGAACAGCGTCTGGATGTGCTTCGGGTTCTTGTAGCCGAGCTTGGTGGGCATGCGCAGCTTCATCGGGAACCCGTACTTCGGCGGCAGGGTCTGGCCGTCGTAGCTCAAGGTCAGCTGCGTCTGCGGGTGCAGCGCAGTGGCCATGTCGATGCTGGTGTAGTAGTCGTCGGCACACTTGAAGCCGATGTATTTGGCGCTTGTGTCGGCGCCGATGCGCTTCAGGAAGTCGGCAAAGGGTACACCGCCCCAACGGCCGATGGCGCTCCAGCCTTCGACGCAGATGTGGCGCGTGATCTGCTCGGCCTGTGGCAGCGCGTTCAACTCGGGCAATGACCAGCGGCGCTTGTCGGCAACCAGTCCCGTCACTTCGAGCCGGTAGCTGTCGCCGTCGACCTGGCGGACCTCGGCTTCGCCGTAGTAGGCGTTGAACGGAAAAGGTCGCGTGATCATCGACGCCGGGTAGGTCGGCGCGAGCCGCGAGCCGTCGAACAAAAACGCTTGCGCGCGGTCGTTGAAGCGAGAGACGCGCTGCAACGCGGTGTCGACACTGGCATCGTCGACCAGCGAACAACCGGTCAACATCGCCAAGCCACCGAAGCTGAGGCTGCGGCCGAGGAAGTTGCGGCGCGACGGGTCCCTGATCGACGCCACCGCATCGCGAACGATCTGGTCGGCGTCGGCGCGCAGCGGCAACGGGCGGGTGGGTTTGCGGTTCATCTCGATGCCCTCTCGTTCAGCGCCCGCGAATCATCGCCAGCAAGGTTCGTGGCACCAGCAACACCATCGCCAGGTGCACGAAGACGAAGGCCACCAAGCCACTCATGGCAAAGAAGTGAACCAGGCGGGCGTTTTCGTAGCCGCCCATCAGGTCACGCAGCAGTGGAAACTGCACCGACTTCCACAACACCAGACCCGACAGCACCAGCACCAGGGTGTCCAGGCTGACGAACAAGTAGGCCGCGCGCTGCACCGCGTTGTAGTGGCGGATGTCGTTGTGGGCCAGGCGGCCGCGCAACGCCGCCCACAGATCGATCAAAACCGCACGCGGCCACACCGGAAAAAACTTGCGACCGGCGCGCCCGCTGGCGATGTTCAGTGCCAGATAGACAAGCCCGTTGGCCACCAGCAGCCACATCGCTGCGAAGTGCCATTGCAGTGCGCCACCGAGCCAGCCGCCGAGCGTGATGCCACCCGGAAAACGAAACTCGAACAACGGCGATGCGTTGTAGACGCGCCAGCCGCTCATCACCATCAGCACCACCGCCAGCGCATTGACCCAATGCGTCAGGCGCAGCCAGAGCGGGTGGACGGTGGCGGGCCGGGTGGCGGCTGCGCTCGAATCTGCTGCAAGTGTGTTCATGGTGGAACTGAGTCGCCGCAAGCGGGAGCGCATTACACAAAACCAGGCGATGCAGACGTCAAGGTCTCACAACCCCGCATCGCCGCAGCCCATGCGGTGCCGGGGGCCGGACCAATCCTCAGGTCGCCGCGAGCATTTGCTTTCTGACGTTGTCGCCGGTGATGGTCAACCGCAGGCTGCCGCCGTTCCATTCCAGCCAGTTCAGCGCCACATAGGCGTCGATCGTGGCTTCGCCGATTTCGGCGGCGCGACAGCTGCGCAGCAGGTTCAGCGTCGGCAGCAGCGCCGCTCGCAGGGCGTCTTTCGATTCGATTTGGCGCAAGGTCATCGCTGTCTCCTGGACGGTCGGCAAGCGTTCCGCCTGAAAGCCACGGTAGCACCGCAGGCCCGTCTGGCTATCGGTGCTTGTGCACGGTATGGCGCGCCGCGCGACCCGTGACCCTCACCCGAGGGGGTGGGCAGCGCTTGCCGTGGCGGCGCTTCCTGCCTCAAACCCCGTGGCTGCGATGCACCGCCACCGGGCCCGGCCCCTGGCAGGTCGGCAGCACCTGCAACAAAGACACGTTGACATGCGCGGGCTGCCGCACCACCCAGGCCACGGACTCGGCGATGTCCGGCGGCAGCAAAGGCACTGCGTTCTCGTAGATCGACGCGGCGCGTTCATCGTCGCCCTTGAAGCGCACATTGCTGAACTCGCTGCCAGCCACCAAGCCGGGCTCGATCACGGTGCAGCGCACCGGTGTGGCGATCAAGTCGGCGATCAGCCCGTAGCTGAAGTGCCGCACGAATGCCTTGCTGGCGCCATAGACATTGCCGCCCGGATAGGGCAGTTGGCCTGCCAGACTGCCGATGTTGACGATGTGGCCGCGGCCGCGCTCGACCATGCCGGGCAACAGCGCATGCGTGCAGCGCATCAGCCCGTTGACATTGGCCTCGACCATGCGTTCCCAGTCACCGCTGTCGGTGCCCTGCGCCGGCTCGCGCCCCAGTGCCAACCCGGCGTTGTTGACCAGCAGGTCGATGGCTTGCCAACCGCCAGGCAGGCTGCCGGGCAATGCCGCCACGGCATCGCGGTCGGCCACATCCATCGCAAACGGCAGCACCCGGTCGCTGCCCAGTTCGTCGGCCAGCGCCTGCAGTCGGTCGAGGCGGCGCGCAGTGGCCACCACGCGCCAGCCATCGGCCACCAGGCGGCGTGCGATGGCAGCGCCGATGCCGGCGCTTGCACCGGTGACGAGTGCGGTACCGGGCGGGGTGCCGGGCGGGGACTGTGATGGAGTTTCGTTCATGGTCGACGCTTTGCTTTGGCTTGAGGAGTGCTCGGTTCTACCGCAGCGGTTAGCTGAGCTGGATGCCGGCGAATGTGGCGACCTGCTTCCACTTGGCTGCGTCCGCGGCCATGAACGCGGCAGCCGCATCGGCCGGCACATACGCCACATCGGCGCCGCGCGACTCCATCACCGACACGGTCTGCGGGTCGGCTGCGACCTTGGCCAACACCGCGCCGATGCGCGCGACGATCTCGGGTGGCAACCCAGCCGGTGCCGCCACCCCGAACCAGGCGCTGACATCGAAGCACGCCAGCCCCGCTTCGATCAAGGTCGATACCTGCGGTAACGCCTTGCTGCGGCGGGTGGTGGTGACCGCCAGCGCCCGCACCCGGCCACCCTGGATCTGGCCCAGCACCGACGGCGGGTTCTCGAACATCATGTCGGCTGTCGGGGTTGACCAGCAGCACATTGGGCACCCGACCGATCAAGCCGATGGGCGCGATCTGCTGGGGCTTGTAGGCCAGGTTGAAATAGATGGCCGGGCTGATGGTCAACGGCGGCGACGCCATCAACAACGTGTAGCCATCCGCTGCCGCGCGCGCCGCTTCGGCTGCACCGAGGTTGCCGCCGACCCCGGGCTTGTTGTCGATCACCACCGTCTGGCCGAGCTCGGCCTGCAACACCGGCCCCATCAAGCGCGCCATGTTGTCGATCAAGCCGCCGGGCGGAAACGGCACGATCAAGCGAATGTTGCGGCTGGGCCAACTTTGGGCATGGGCCGCAGGCAGGCCGATGGCGGAAGCCGCACCGGCTGCGCCGGCCTGAATCAGCAAGCGCCTGCGATTCGGCAATGGCGGTCGATCGGGTGTATGGAGCATGAGACTGCGTCGAATGTGAACCATGAAAAGTCATCATACGAATGCACTTCGACCACACCGGTCAGGGACTACCCGCCCGCGGTCCCCGCTCAGCGTCAAGCCTCGGCGGGCATCAGCCGAGCCGCAGCCGCCGCACCTGCTTGCTCTCGACCCAGTCGCGCGTGGCCACATTCATCTGCCGGAAATGGGGCGACTGCAGGTGGGCCTGCAGCGCAGCTTCGTCGTCGTACAGCTCGTACAGAAAGAAGGCCTGCGGGTCGGTCGGGTCGCGGCAGACATCGAAGCGGCGGCAGCCGGGCTCGTCGGCCAGCGACGAACGGGCATTGGCGCCGATGGCGGTGGCGAAATCGGCCACATGGGGCGGTTTGATCCGGAAGTCGACCACCAGCACCTGCAACGCTGCATTTCCGCTTTTGATCGCCATCGACTGCTCACCCCCTCAACGCATTGACCAGCCCCATGCTGATGCTGGGCACATAGGTCACGACCATCAAGATCGTCACGCTGATGGCCATCATCGGCAAGAGTGCGCGCACCACAGACGCCATGCCGACACCCGCCAGCCGCGCACCCACCATCAGCGTGCCGCCCACCGGGGGGGTGTACAGCCCGATCGCCAGGTTGCAGGTCATGATCAATCCCAGGTGAACCGGGTCGATCTGGAAAGCCGAGGCCAGCGGCACCAACAACGGAGCGGCCAGGATGATGGCCGGCACCGGTTCGATGAAGCATCCGAGTGCCAGCATCGCCAGGTTCACGAGCAGCAGGAACATCCACGGCGATGTGGCGTATTCCTTGACCAGCGTGGCGATCTGCACCGGCACCTGCTCGACGGTGATCAACCAGGCCAGGCACGAGGTGGCGCCGATCACCACCATCACCACCGCGCTGGTGGTGAAGGACTTCAGGAACAGCGCCGGCAGGTCGCGCGGCTTCAGGTCGCGGTAGATCACCATCGAAACGAAGAGCCCGTAAGCCGCAGCCACCGCAGCCGCTTCGGTGGGGGTGAAGTAACCCGACCAGATGCCGCCCAGGATGATCACCGGCATCAACAGCGCCGGGAAGGCCGACAAAAACGACTTCCAGATCTCGGCTGCAGGGGTGCGTGCTTCACCGTTGTCGCAACCGCTTTGCTTGCCGTAGCGCACGCAGTCCAGCGACAAGCCGATCGCGAACACCACCGCCGGCACCACGCCGGCGATGAACAGGTCGCGCACCGATGCGCCGCTGACAAAGGCATAGACCAGCATCGGGATCGACGGCGGCATCACGATCGCGAGCGTTCCGGCGGTGGACATCAAGGCGCCGCTGAAGGCGGGCGAGTAGCCCTTCCTGATCATCGCCGGGGTCATCACCGAGCCGATCGCTGCGGTGTCGGCGATCGCCGAGCCGGACACGCCGCCGAAGATCAAGCACGAGGTGACGGTTGAGATGCCGAGCCCGCCCGGCAGGAATCCGAGCAACTGGGTCGCGAAGCGCACGATGCGCAAGCCCACGCCGCCGCGCGACAGGATCTCGCCGGCCAGCATGAAAAGCGGCACCGCGATCAGCACGAACGATTCGACCCCGCCGATGTAGCTCAGGAACACCGAGGTGAGCGGATGCCCGAGGTCGTGGAACCAGATCATCCCGGCGGTGGACAACAGCAAGCCGTACACCAGCGGGATGCCCACCAGCGTGAGCACGATGAAGAGACCGAACACCTCGAACAGAATCATGTTGTTTCCAAGCGCTCGCTCAATGCACCTGCACCACGCCGTAGCGCTGCTCGTGGGTCTTGCCGCGTGCGATCTCGATCAGGTCCCACACCACGAACACCATCGTGATCGCTGCGGTGACCGGCAGCGCCACGTACTGCCGGCTCATCGGCCAACCCAGCACCGTCAGCGTGCTGAACGAGCCGGCTTGCGCGATGCCGATGCCGTACCAGAACAGCAGCGCCAGGGTCACCAGCACCACCCCCTGCACCGCTGCATCGGCCAAGCGCCGCTGCAGGCCGTGCAAGCGGCCGATCAGCTCGCCGATCACCATGTGCGCGCCGCGCCGGGTGGCTGCGGCGGCGCCCAGGAAAGTTACCCACACCATCAGCAGTTCGCAGAATTCCGTGGTCCAGGCGATGTCGCCGTCGAAGGCGTTGTGGATCACCACGTTGGCGAATATCAACGTGGCCATCACGGCGCCGATCGACAGCACCGCCCAGTCCACCAACCGCCCCAGCCAGGCGATCGGCCAGGGCGTGGGTGGATCGGGTGGCAACAGCGGCAAGCGCGTGTCAGCCCCCGCCGCCACATCGGCTTCGACGGCTTGCGTCATTTCGCGGGCAGCGCCTTGCGCACGGCGTCGGCATCCGCAATGAACTGGTCCACATCGGCGCCGTACTTCTCACGCGCCTTGGCGTAGACACTCTGCGCCGCTTCGCGGAACGGCCCCACCGCCGGGCGCGCGATCTTGGCGCCCTTGGCGGTCATCTCGGCCAGCAGGCGGTCGTCGTTGTTCTTGATCTCGTTGCGGCTGAAGGTCGACGATTCGGCAGCGGCCTTCATCACTGCCGTGCGGTCGGCCGGGCTCAGACCCTGCCATGTCTTCTCGCTCATCGTCAGCGGAATCGGGCTGTAGACATGGTGCGTCAGCGTGACGTTGGGCGCCACCTCGTAGAACTTGTTGGCATAGATGGTGTCGATCGGGTTTTCCTGCCCTTGCACCGCGCCCTGCTGGATCGCCAGGTAGACCTCGGGCAGCGGCAGGATCACCACGTTGAAGCCGATCGCCTCCAGGTTCCAGCGCATCATCTCGTTCGGAAAGCTGCGCAGCTTCTTGCCCTTGGCATCGGCGGGGCTGGCCAGCGGATCCTTCGTGGTCATGTCGCGAAAGCCGGCTTCCCAGGTCGACAGAAAGCGGAAGCCTTTGGCCGGTGCCTTGTCGAACTGCGCCTTCAGCCATTTCGATTCGTCGTACAGCTTCCAGCCCTGCTCGTAGTTCTCGACCAGGTACGGCAGCAGCGACAGGTTCAGGGTCGGCACATGGGTGGCATAGGTGCCGGTGCTGCTAACGGTGAAGTCGATGCCGCCCAGCTGCAGTTGCTCGACTGCTTTCGGGTCGTTGGCCAACTGGCCTGCCGGATAGACCTGCACCTTGTAGCGGTTCTGCGTGTACTCGTTGACCTTTTGCGCAAACAGCTCGGCCGCCTTCTGTCGTGCGCCGCCCGGTTGGTCGGTGTGGCTGAAACGCAGCACGGTCTGGGCGCCAGCTGCGCCAGCCAGGGTCAGGGTGGCGGCCACGGCTGCGGCCACGGTTGCGGCCAAAATCGTCAGGGTCTTTTTCATCATCGTGTCTCCGTCGGTCGGGTGAGTGAGTCTTGGGGCTTGGGGGTTCAAAGAAGTCCGGCCAGCTCGATGCGCCTGCCGGTGCGGTGAGACTCGTAGACAGCGTCCTGCACGCGCAGGTTGGCCAGGTAGTCGTGGGCACTGTTTTCCAAGGCGCTGCCATGCCGAAGATGGGCCAGCACATGCGCTTGCAATGCGGTCACGGCGCCGCCGAAGGCCGCCTCGCGGTCGAAGGCATAGGCGTGTTCGGCTTCGGCAGCGTGGTGCGGCTTCCACCACAGGCGCGCTTCGCCATCCAGGCGCAGCACGCCATGCTCGCCTTCCAGCCACAGCTCGCCCATCGTGCGGCGCGGATCGGTGGCATTGAAGTCGTTCAAGCGATTGCCGTCGAACAAACCGCTGCAGCCGTCGGCGAACTCGAAGATCACCAGGCCGGCGTCTTCACCCTGGATCACCGGGTTCAGCCGCCGCAGCCGTGCGGTCACCGCCAGCGCCTCGCCGCACAGGTAGCGGAAGGTGTCGATGAAATGCACCGCCGTTTCTCGCACCAGCAACTGCGGCATGGTCTGGAAATAGGGTTGCCGGCTCAGGTACGCAGTGGCGCCCTGCCCGTCACCGGGCCGCAGACGGAAGGCGATGCCGTGCAGGCGCCCGAGCTGTGCACTGTCGATCAGGCGCCGGCATTCGCGGAACCAGGGCGTGAAGCGGAAGTTCTCGTGCACCACCAGCGGTGTGGCCTGTGCCGTTGCCAGCGCGGCCATCGCTTCGGCTTCGGCGAGGTCGGTGCCGAAGGGCTTCTGGCAGATCGTCGGCAACTGGCGCTGCAGCGCTTGCCGCACCACATCGGCTTGCGCTTGCGGCGGCAGGATCACATCGACCAGATCGGGTCGTACCGCATCGAACATGCCGGCCGCGTCGTCGAAGCATTGCGGCACTTCAAAGCGCTGCGCCAGCGCTGCCGCGCGACTCACGTCCAGGTCGGCAATGCCCACCACTTGCGCCCCGGCGTCGCGCCAGCCTGCCAGCTGGAACTGTGCGAAGTAGCCGGCGCCGACGACGGCGATGCGGGGCGGGGTGTTCATGGGCTGCTCGGATGCGATTTCAGCGCCGGCTCACAGCCGCTCGATGACTGCACGGGTGATGTCGGCGGTGCCGCTGCTGCCGCCGAATTCGCGCGGCTTGACCGCCCCGCTTTCGAAGGCGCCCTGCACCGCGGCTTCGATCGCCCGGGCGCCGTCTGCAAGGCTGCTGTCAGTGCCGCGCACCGACAACCAGTCCAGCATCATCGCCGTCGACAGGATCATCGCGGTGGGGTTGGCAATGCCTTGCCCTGCGATGTCGGGCGCTGTGCCATGCGCCGGCTGGAACAAGCCGTGGTCGTCGCCGATGTCGCCCGATGGCGCCATGCCCATGCCGCCCACCAGCGAGGCGATCAGGTCCGACAGGATGTCCCCGAACATGTTCTCTGTGACCAGCACGTCGTACTGCCAGGGCTTCAGCACCAGATTCAGCGCCATCGCATCGACATAGGCATCGTTGTGGGCGATGTCGGGGAAGGCCGCCGCACGCTCGTGAAAGATCTGGCGCCAATACGCCATCGACGCGAAGACGTTGGCCTTGTCGACATTGGTCACATGACCCGGCCGGCCTTGCGCCTTGCGCTGTTGCGCCAGCTTGAAGGCGAAGTCGACCACGCGGCCGGTGCCCTTGCGGGTGATCTTCATCGTGTCGTAGGCGGCGTCGGCTCCGACGATGCCGCGGCCGCGGGCGTAGAACAGACCTTCGGTGTTCTCGCGCACCAGCACCAGGTCGATCTGCATCGCGCGCGGGTCGGCCAGCGGCACCGGCAAACCGGGCCAGGTGCGCACCGGGCGCACACCGGCATAGAGGTCGAGTGCGAAGCGGATGTCCAGTTGCGGAATGATCTCGGTGCCATCGGATCCACGCACATGCGGCAGGCCCATCGAGCCGAACAGGATCGCGTCGGCTGCGCGGCAGGCGGCCAGCGTGGTCTCGGGCAGTGCGTCGCCGCTGTCGACGTAATGCTGGGCACCTGCGGGATGCTTCAGGGCAGCAAAGCGCTTGCCGATGCGCTTGCCGGTGGCTTCCAGCACGGCCAGCGCGCTGTCCATCACTTCGACACCGATGCCATCACCTGGCAGCACCGCGATGGAGAGTTCTGTTTTCATGGGGTGGGTTGCCAGGGAAACTACATCTGGGCGAACTTGTAGCGTTCGAAGATCGCCAGCAACTCGCGGCTGGCGCGTTCGCGGTGCGAGCGGTTGACGGCTGCGGCACCGGCCGGGTCACCGGCCAGCAAGCGGTCGACGAGGTCGCGGTGTTCGCGGGTGGAATCGACCGGCTTGGGCCGCAAGCGCAAAGAGAACATGCGGGCGCGGTGGGCGCGGTCCCAGTAGTTCCAGACCGTGGCCGACAGCTGGCGGTTGCCGGCCATCTCGATCAGGCCGGCATGGAAACGTTCGTCGGCTGCGGCCCAGGCGTCCAGGTCGTCGATGGCCAACGCGCGGTCCATCGCTTCGGTGGCGTCGATCAGCGGTGCCAGTTCGGCTTCCGATGGCTGTCGCATCGCTACCCGTTCGGCGGCCGCGCATTCCAGCGCCGAAAGAATCTCGTAGATCTCGCGCATGTCGGTGGGTGAGACCGGCAGCACATGCATGCCGTGGCGCGGCACGATCTCGATCAGCCCTTCGTTCTTCAACCGCACCAGGGCTTCGCGCACCGGCGTGCGGCTCATGCCGAGTGCCAGCGCCACTTCCTGCTCCAGCGCGCGGTGGCCCGGTGGCCAGGTGTTGTCGAGGATGCGGTTTCGGACCTGCTCGTAAGCGGCGTCGACCATCGACTGCGCTGGAGCCTGGGCGGCGTTCATGCGAAGTCCCAGTGAGTCGGTGCGACGCCAGCGGCGGGCATCGGCATCGTCACCAGGCTGTCCCCCAGCAGGCAGCCCAAGACGGCCGTGCGGCGGTCGGGGCCGGCGAAGGCGATGCTGCTGATGTTGCGCAGGCGGCGGCTCTGGATGCCGTCCAGGTGCGGCCGGCCCATCGTGCCGGCGCGATACGCGGCTTCGACTGCGGCCAGGTGATCGGCATCGGCGTCTTCGAGCCACACCGTTTGCATCCCATCGGCGTCGACGCGGATCAAGCGGTTGCTGACGATGCTGACCACCCAGGCGTTGCCGTCTTCGTCGAAGGCGAGCCCGTCCGGAAAGGTGCCGGGGCCGAAGGTGGTGACCGCCTCACGCGGACCCAGTCTGCAGCCGCCCTGCATGCCGTCCAGCAACCTGAAGCGAGACAACCGCCGAGCGAAGGTTTCGTTGACATAGAGCCACTGCCCGCCAGGATGCAGCGCGACTTCGTTGGTGTAGCCCAGGCCATCGGCCACGACCCTTGCCGCACCGCGCGCGTCGACCCCGACGATGAAGCCATCGGCGACATCGGCGCGGTAGGCGGCGGCGCGCGGCTGCGTTCGCGTGCTGACCGTGACCCAGGTGCGACCGGCGGTGTCGGGCAGCACGAAATTGGTCGGTGGCAGGGTGCGGCCTTCGACCTCGAGCAGCCACGGCGCGATCTGACCGTTGCGCTGCAGGCGGTAGACGCCGCCGTCGTCGTTGCCGAGTTGGGCGAACAGGAACGAGCCGTCGGCCAGCAACGCGATGCCGTTGGGCCGCGCCTGCAAGCCGTCGGGTAGCGTGCCGCAGTACAGCACCTGGCTGCCGTCGGGCCGGATGTGGGCCACCCCACCGCGCCAATCGGCGGTGTACAGATCGCCAGCGCGCGTTGCCAGCACGCATTCCGGGCGCTGCAGTGCGGACCCGATGCTGGACAGACTTTGCAGAACGGCGCTGCCCGCCGTCGGAGCCGAGTGATTAAAGGATGCGTTGACACATTCCATAACGCATACGTTAATGGTGGGATTCGATCGGGGGTTGGGTGTTTTCCCCATGCCGCTGTTGGGCACCCACGGCAACGGTCGTGAGAGGGGCAACCGGTTGCCGAGCAAGCATCGGGTGGTAGCGTGCAGCCCATGACACCGGCACCCACGACAACCCCCTCGCCCATCCCGGCCCAAAGCGTCGCGCCAGTGCCGATATCAGTGCCGGTGCCGCCCGGTTTCCAGCCCCGGCCACCCGTCATCGACACCCTGCTGTTCGCCACCACGCGCATCGCCACCTTCGACGGTCCGGCCGCGCTGACCAACGCCAGCGGCTTTTTCTTCGAGCGCGAGGGTCGGCTCTTTCTGGTCACGAGCCGGCATGTGTTCTTCGACGCGCCTAGCAAGCACAACCCGAACCGCTTCGAGATCGAGATCCACACCAGTGGCACCGACCTGTCGAAGTCGGGCGGGGTGTCGCTCCTGACGTACAAAGACGGCAAGAGCATGTGGCGCCAGGGCAAGGACACCGGGGGCGAGATCGATGTCGGTGTGATCGAGATCGACCGCGCCGCACTGCCTGCCGGTGCGGTCCTCTACCCCTTCACGCCGGCCCACCTGCTGTCACCGCCGGCCTCGGTGGAGCTGGGCACGCCGCTCTTGATCCCCGGCTTTCCGCTCGGCTTCCACGACACCTTGCACCACCTGCCGGTGGTGCGCCAGTGCATGCTGGCATCGGCCTTCGGCATCCGCTTCCAGGGAAAGGGCTACTTTCTGACGGATGCCAGAACCCACCGCGGCACCAGCGGCGCGCCGGTGGTGATGCGCGACCCGGACCCCGATGGCAAGCCGATGCCCTGGAAGCTGTTGGGGGTGCATTCGGCCCGGCTCGACATGGCCAACCGCGATCTGGTGCAAGACGAGTCGCTGGGGCTGAACAGCGCCTGGTATGCCGACATCCTGATGACCTTGACGAAGGGGTAGTTCAGGCACCGGCCGGTCGGGGTGGCCGGCTGCTCGCGGACTAGGCGGCGGGCAGTCCCCCTTATCGCTGCTTCGTCCGCTGCAGGGCAGGGCATAACAGCAGGTTGTGCGGGACCAGCGCCCGCCGCGTTGCCAGCCGCGCGGCCCCGACCCAGCCAGCGCCAGAACTTGCACTGCCCTGCCCTCCGATGCCCGACTGCAAATTGCCCGCCCGCACCAGCGCCCTGTTCACCGCTTTGGCAGCGGCAGGGGCCGTTGGCGTCGCGCTGTCGGTGTGGGTGTCGACACCGGCAGCGGCAGCGGACGCGGCCGGCGCGGCAGGCGGCACCACCGCAGCCACCGCCGCCGCTGCCACCCCACTGCCACCGGCCTCGCTGGCCGAACCGCGGTTCCAGTCGGTCGGCGTCGGCGCGATCCCGCGCGGGGTGGTGCCAGCGCTGGCGCAGGACCGCGCCGGCTTTCTGTGGGTCGCCACCGGCGACGGGCTGGTGCGATTCGACGGCTACCACTTCAAACCCCAGTTGCGCGACAGCAGCGATCCGACGGTGCGCAACCTGGGTTGGGTCCGCGCGCTGCTGGCGTCCCGCGACGGGCGCGTCTGGATCGGCACCGAAGCCGAGGGCCTGGCGGTTCACGACCCGGCCACCGGCCGCATCGACAGCCGCCGCAGCGACGGCGCAGCGCCGGGTCGCGCTGCCGCGCTGCCGACGGTGCTGGCGCTGGCCGAAGGCGCCGACGGCAGCATCTGGTCCGGCACTGCAGGCGGTGGCTTGCAGCGCGTGGACCCCACCACCGGTCGCTTCCACACCTTGCGCGCCGGAAGCGCTGCCGGCAGCCTGCCAGACGACCGGGTGCAGGCGCTGCGGGTCGACCGCAGAGGCGACCTGTGGGTCGGCACCAGCCGCGGGCTGAGCCGGCTGGCGCGAGGCGGCACGCGCTTCGACACCATCGATGCGCCACCGGTCAGCGCGCTGCTGGAATCGGCCGACGGCCGCATCTGGGTCGGCACCCAACGCGGCGATGTCGGGGTGCTCGACCCGGGTCTGCAGCCCCTGCGCTGGCTGAATGCCGCCGGCGCCAGCGACCGCACCGAATCACCTTCGATCCAGACCGACCACCCGGTCGCCGCCCACGATGGCAACGGCGCGGTCAGCAGCCTGCTCGAAGCCCCAGGCGGTCGCATCTGGGTCGGCCGGACCAGCGGCGTCGATGTGCTGGACGGCGCCAACGGCCATCGGCTGTGGAAATTGCGGCACGACCCGCGGCAGCCCTACGGTCTGGCCGACGACGAGGTCACTGCGCTGCTTCGCGACCAAGCCGGCAGCATCTGGGTGGCCGGCCTGGGTCTGGGCCTGCAGCGCCACGACCCGGACAATCACAGCATCTGGATCCGGGGTGGCGACGCGGGTGCCGGCAGCCGGCTCGAACAAGCCGACCTGCGCAGCCTGCTGGCGTTGGACAACGGCCACATCTGGTTGGCGACCCATCGTCGCGGCATCGCCGTGCTGGGCCCGCAGCTGCAGGCGGCCGGCGCTGTCCGTTTGCCACCGTCGCGCGACCCAACAACCACCATTGCGCAACCTTCGGCACCTGCCGATGCGTCGCCCGATCCGCGGGTGACCGCAATGGCCCAGGCCCGAGACGGCACGGTCTGGCTGGGCACCGACGACCGCTTGTTCCAGCTCGACCGCCAAGGCCAGCTGGTGCGCTCCCTGCGGCACGACGGTGGGCGCTGTGCGCGCTTGCGGGCCGGCAGCGACGGCTCGATCTGGATCGCCACCGTCAGCGGCCTGCTGCGGCTGGCTGCTGGCGCGCCGGCTCCCCAGCGACTGACCTTGCAAGACGGCCAGCCACTGGTGGCTGCGGTCTTCGATGTCGCTGAACAAGGCGACAGCGCCTGGGTTGCCGCAGCCAGTGGCCTCTACCGCATCGCCCCCGGTAGCCACCACCTGCAGTTGGTCAGCAGCCCGGCCGGCGCCGGTCTGGCCAATCCGACCGTGATCGGTCTGCTGGTCGACAGCCGGCAAACACTGTGGGTGGACACCGCTGTCACCGGCCTGCACCGGCTGCTTCGCTGGAACAGCGGGCAAGCCGAGTTCGACCGCATCAGCTTGCGCCATGGCGGCGTCGGCCGGCCCTTCGGTGTCAACCTGCTCGAAGACGCGCAGGGCCGCATCTGGAGCCAGATGCATGTCTACGACCCGGCTGCGGACCGGCTCGACGGGTTGACCGCAGCCGACGGCGTCACTTTCGGCACCGGTTGGTTCGGCTCCTACACCCAGCTGCGCGACGGCCGCATGCTGTTCGGGGGCAGCCGCGGCCTGCTGGTGGTGGACCCCGGGGGCTGGTCACCTTCACACGAGGCACCGCCGCTGGTGGTGTCCGGACTGCGGGTCAACGGCGAGCCCCGGCTTGCTGGAAGCCTGGCAGCCGGCTTGCAGCTGGCACCGGCCCAGCGCAGCTTCAGCATCGAATTCGCAGCGCTCGACTATGGCGACCCGGGCCGCATCCGCTATGCCTACCGGCTGCGCGGCTTCGATCCCGACTGGCTCGCCACCGGCGCCGAATTGCGTGCCGCCAGCTACAGCAACCTCGACCCGGGCGACTACACGCTGCAGGTGCGGGCCACCAACCGCAGCGGCATCTGGAGTCCGCACGAACTGTCGATTCCGGTGCAGGTTCTGCCGGCCTGGTGGCAACGCGACAGCACGCGGCTGGCGCTGTCTTTGCTGGGGCTGCTGCTGGCCGCCCTGCTGGTGAGCGCCCTGGTGCAGGCACGCACGCGCAACCTGCGACGCAGCAGCACCGATCTGGAGCGCAAGGTGCGCGAACGCACCGTGGCGCTGGAAGCCACCACCCAGGCCCTGCGCAGCGAATCGGCGGCACTGGCCGAAGCCAGCCTGACCGACCCGCTGACCGGCTGGCGCAACCGCCGCTATCTGGGCCAGCACCTGGACACCGATGTCGCGCTGGCCTTGCGCCGCCATGCCAGTGCCCTGCGCGCCGGCGAAGCACCCCCTGACGATGCCGATCTGCTGTTCTTCCTGTTCGACATCGACGACTTCAAACGCGTCAACGACGACCACGGCCACGATGCCGGCGACGCGGTGATCGTGCAGTTCAGCACCCGCCTGCGCCAGGTCTTCCGCGACACCGACCACCTGGTGCGCTGGGGCGGCGAAGAGTTCCTGGTGGTGGCCCGCGGCAGTGCCCGCGCGCATGCCGCCGAACTGGCCGAAAGGGCACGCGCCGCGATTGCCGCACAACCCTTCGACTTGCCGGGTGGCAGGCACCTGGTGCGCACCTGCTCGATCGGCTTCTGCTGCTTTCCGCTGGCGCCGCAGCAACCCGAAGCCATCGGCTGGCCATTGGCGGTGGCCTGCGCCGATGCCGCGCTCTATGCCGCCAAGGGCGCCGGACGCAATGGCTGGCTGGGTTTGCTGCAGGCACGTGGCGATGCGCCGGCGCCGCTGCAAGCCAGAGCCCGCGGACCGCTGGCCGAGTGGGTGCGCAGCGGCGAACTCGACTGGGTCGGTTCGCCGCAGTTCACGGCCTGGCGCTCGGCCGAAAGTGCCGACGACGGGATGACGGCTGTTGTGGCCGCCACAGCTCAAAACCCGACTCGAGACGCTGCTCCGAACGCCACTTAGAACCCCGCTTAGAACCCCGCTTAGAACCCAACCTGCCAGCGCAGGCCCAACAGCAGTGTGCGCCCGGCAGCCGGCTCGAAGTAACGGCCGTTGCCATCGCCGACGATCACGCTGCCGACCACGCGCCGGTCGACCAGGTTGTCGATGCGGGCCAGCAGTTCCAGTCGACTGCGGTCGGCATCGCCGAAAGTCGGCGGCAGCGGCACGCGCCACAGCAGCCGCATCGACAGCAACCCGTAGCCGGCAGCGAAATCGCTGTTGCTGTCGTTGACCGGCTGGCGCCCGCGGCCGTTGGCTTCCAGTGCCACTTCCAGCGGCGCGGCAGGCGAGCCGCCGCTGGCCGACCCCGGCGCGCCGGGCGCCCACACCAGTTCGGCAAAACCGCTGCGCGGCAAGGTGCCGGCGATCCGGTTGCCCGCAGGCACCGAGAGCGTCGGCCGGGTGCAGGGGGTGCCCGCACAGGTCAGGAAGCTGTCGCGGTAGGTGGCGTCCAGCACCGTGGCCGACAGCGCCATGCGCCAGTCGCGCGCCAGCCTGACACCGCCGGCCAGCTCCAGCCCCTGGCGCCGCGTGCGGCCCACGTTGCCGAAGCTGGAGCGGCCGCCGCTGTTGGTCTGGATGCCGATTTCGTCGGTGGTGTCGGCGCGGAACACCGCCGCGTCGAACCAGCCCCCGAGCAGCAGCGCCGGAGCCGATCCGGCAGCCTGCCGCCACTTCACTCCCAGCTCGACTTGCCGGCTGCGCTGGGCTCGCAGGCTGTCGTTGAAGCCGCTGCCGCCATCGCTTCGGTAGGCCAGCTCACCGAGCGTCGGCGCTTCGGCTCCGCGGCCGGCGCTGGCATACAGGCTCCATTGCGGCGCTGGCTGCCAGCGCAGGCCCGCCACCGGCGTGGTGGTGGCATACGACTGCGCCCCGCTCTCGTCACCGTTGGACAGGAAATTGTCGGCTTCTTCGGTGTCCAGCTTGCCGCGCCGCACCCCGACCGTCGCGGACACGGTGGTCGACAGGTCGGCCTCGGCCTGGATGTAGGCATCGCGGCTGCGCGCGGTGTCGATCTCGTCGCGGCGCAGGCGACCGGTGACGCCCAACACCTGCGCTGCACCCCTGCCGACGAAGTTCTCGAAGCCACGCCGGTCGTCGCGCTGCTCGTCCTGAGACACCCCCGTGACGAGCCGCACCGGGCCGAAGCGCCAGAACAGCCGCGCGTCGATGCCACCGTAGCCGCGGTCGAAGTCGACCACACCGCCGCCGCTGCTGGGCGGCGCCTGGGCGCCAGGCGGAATCGACAGCCACTGCGTGACGCTGCGGCGCCCGACATACAGCACCACCGCACTGCGCTGCAACGGTCCGGCGCCATCGAAGCGATGCTGCCACTGCACCCCCGCCTGCGTCTGGCCCAACTCCTTGCGGGTGTCGAACTCGGTGGCCTGCGAAGCGGTCTGGTCCGGATCGACTTCGAACTGCGCGCGCGTCAGACCCAGCGGATCCTGCGCCGGCTGGTCGATCGCGTTGGCAACGAACACGACCCGGTCCGCGCTGCCGTCGTAGCCCAGCCGCAGATTGAAGAGCCGACGCTCGGCGGCACTTCGGGGTCGGAAACCGTCGATCTCGAAAGCGCTGCCGGACAGGGCCAGGCTGAAGCCGCCCGGCAGCGGCAGGTCCAGGCCGACGCGTGCCTGACGCAAGCCGTGGCTGCCGGCGTCCAGGTCCAGGGTCACGGCACGCTCGGTGGGCGTGCGGCTGACCACCGAGATCACCCCGCCGGAGCTGTTGCCGTACAACGCCGAAAACGGCCCGCGCAGCACTTCCACGCGCGCCGCGCCGGCCAGGTCGAAGCTGGACACCTGGCCCTGGCCATCGGGCCCCGCCGCGGGGATGCCGTCGGCGTACAAGCGCAGGCCCCTGACGCCAAAGGTGGCCCGCGCTCCGAAGCCGCGCGAACTCACCTGCAGATCCTGCGCATAGTTGTTGCGCATGTTCACGGTCAAGCCCGGCACGCGTTGCAGCGCCTCCGACAGGTTGACCATCGGCCCGGCCGCGCGCAAGTCTTCGGCATCGACCACGCTGACCGCATAAGGGGTGTCGAAAGCACGCTGCTCGGCGCCGCTGCCGATGATCACGACCGTTTGCAGGCTCTTCGTCACGGCCTGCTGCGCTCGGGCTTGCAGCGGCAGCAGGCCAGCGCTTGCCAAGCAGGCCGCAGCGGCCAGGGCTGCTGCCGTGCAAGTGCGCTCAGGGCGGGGGTTTGACCTCGATGCCGATCGATGCGTACCAAGCGGCCAGGTTGCTGATGTCGTCATCGGAAAGGGGCTTGGCCATCACAGCCATCACTTCGTGTTTGCGGGCACCGCTGCGGTACGCCCGCAATTGTGCGGCGGTGTAGAGCGCCGGTTGGCCGGCCAGGTTGGGCGCATCGGGCGTCACCGACAAGCCTGCAGGCCCGTGGCAGACCGCGCAGGCCCGCGCCTGCTCGCGGCCGGTGGCGGCGGGGTCACCGGCCGCGGCGGCAAAGGGGGCTGTGGCGACTCCGACGATGACGGCAACCCCGATGGCGGCAACTCCGTTGGGGCAAGCGCGCCAACGCGGTGCCCGGGTGTGGCTGCCCGCCATCTACGGCGCGCGGTAGCTGACGCGGTAGATCGCCCCGGCAAAGTCGTCACTGACCAGCAGCGAGCCGTCCTTCATCACCGCCACATCCACCGGGCGGCCGCGGTAGACCCCGTTGTCGTCCTTGAAGCCATCGAGGAAGACCTCCATCGCGCCGGCCTTGTCGGGCGCTGCCAGCGGCACGAACTGCACCTGCGCACCGGTGGCTGCGCTGCGGTTCCACGATCCGTGTGCCGCCACGAAGATGCCGCCGCGGTATTTCGCCGGGAACATGCTGCCGTTGTAGAAGGCCATGCCCAGCTGCGCCTGGTGGGCCGGAAACTCGACCTGCGGAAACACCGAGTCCTTGGGCTCGGGCAGGTTCTTCAGATCGGGTGCCGCAGACGATCCCGCCACCTTGAAATGCCCGTTCCAGTACGGATAGCCGAAGTCCTGGCCGGCTTTGGTGGCGTGGTTCAGCTCGCCCGGCGGCACCTCGTCGCCCAGGCCGTCGGTCTGGTTGTCGGTGAACCACAGCGTGCCGTCCTTCGGATTGAAGTCCTGGCCCACCGAATTGCGCACGCCGGTGGCAAAGACTTCGCGCTGGCTGCCGTCGGTGTTCATGCGCACGATGCCGCCGATGCCGAGGGTCTTGTACATCGCCACCTTCTCGGCCGGCGGCACGTTGTAGGGCTGCCCGAGCGTGACATAGAGCTTGCCGTCGGCACCGACGCGGCAGGTGCGCGCGCCATGGTTGTAGCTTTCTTCTTCGGGCGGAACCAGCTTGCCTTGCGGCACCACCTCGCCCACCGCCACATCGGGGCCCTCGTAGAAGAACTCGGCAGCCGGGAAGGTCAGCACGCGGTTGTGCTCGGCCACGATCAGGAAGCCGTCCTTGGTCCAGCACACGCCGTTCGGGTTGCTGAATTTCAAGCTCGGCGCAAAGGACTTGACCTCGGTCGCCACATCGCCGCTGTTGCGGTTGGTGACCGCCCAGACCGTGGTCTTGCGGGTGCCGACGAACAACATGTTGGTGTTCGGTGCGACCGCCATGTGGCGGGCATCCGGCACCACCGCGTACAGGTCGATGGAAAAGCCCGGCGGCAGCTTGACGCGCTGAAGGTTGGCCCGGATGGCGTCGGCATTCTTTCCGGTCTGCGGAACCACCGGCAGGTTCAGGTCGGTGGTGGCGACCTTCATCTGCTTCAACTTGTCCATGTTGCTCTGCGCGGCAGCCGGGCCGGCCGTGACCGCCAGAGCGGCCAGCGCGGCCCATGCCACCGACGGGACGACGGCGCGGGTGCGCGGCAAGCACGAACGAGCGAACAGAAGGCGGCTGGGTTCAGACTTCATCGATCGACTCCTGGTGCACCCGGGACCGAAAGGACCGCAACGAGGTGCCGACGGAGCCTGCTCCGATCGCGCAGACTGACCACTGGGACTCACCCTGACCGCTTCTCCCCCGTTGTTTCAGATTGTGTCGACTGCAGCCCGGAAGCAGCACCCGGCAACCGCAGCGCCAGCAACGCCATGAAGGACAACACACACAGGGCGAGCGACAACCACAGCGCCTGCGCGCCGAAATCGGCCAATGCGAGCCCGAACAGCCACGGTGCCAGCCCCTGCAACAAGCGGCCCGGCATCACGAGCCAGCCCTGGCGTGCGCCATATCCGGCTGCGCCATACAGCTGCAACGGCAAGGTGCCCTTGACGATCGTCAGGATGCCGTTGCCGGCTCCGTGCAACACCGCGAACGGCAGCGCCGCCACGGCGCCCAGAGCCAGCAGCAGGCCCGCCCCGAGCGGGTGCGCCAGCATCGCCACCCGGGCCACTTGCAACGGCGACAGGCGATGCAGAAAGCCGAGGTCCAGCAGTCGGCCAGCCACCTGCGACGGACCCACCACAGCGCCCACCGTCACCGCTGCCGCCAAGGTCACGCCGCTGGCCAGCAGCACGCCCGGCAGGTGGGCGGCCATGGCGGTGGTGACAAACCAGTGCAGCGAAAAAGCGATCGCCAGCAGCACCAGGGCATGCCGCGGCGGGCGGACGGTGGTGGCCGGCTCGGCCATCGAGGCGGGCATCGCCGGGGTCTCTGCAGGAGCAGCGGGAAGTGGCGCAAGCGCCGGAGGCCGCCGTGGCAGCCGGGCGTGCAACGGCAGCCCCGCCACCAGATGCAGCAGCGCCCAGCCGACGCAGGCCCCGCGCCAGCCGACTTGCGAGAGCATCAATGCCGACAACGACCATCCGAGCGTGCTGGCAAAACCGCCCAGCAGCGTGATGCCGGTGATGCCGGCCCGCGACGCCGTGCCGTGGATGCGCACCAGGGTGGCAAACGCGGCTTCGTAGAGGCCGCCGCCCATCGCCAGCCCCAGCAGCAGCCAGCCCAACGCCAGCACCCCCGGCGATGGCGCTGCGGCCAGCACCAGCAGCCCGGCCGCAAACACCGCATTCCCGGTCATCAGCACCACGCGACCGCCATGCCGGTCGATCGCCCGCCCGGCCAGCGGCCCCGCCAGCCCGGAGACAAACAGCGCCACGGAGAACATCGCGAACACATCGGCTGCTTCCAAACCGAAGGAACGGGCCATCGGCGCAGCCAGGATCGCCGGCATGTAGAAGGCCGATGCCCAGGCCAGCAACTGGCCGCAGCCCAACGCCAACACGGTGGCAGTGCGCGGGGTCATCGAGGGACTGCGGTGCCTGGGTCCATGCGTCCACGAAGGGCGGCGGCGGGCGCGCAGTGTCGCACCGCCATCGAGTCAACCCTGGTCGACCCCGGTCAACCTCCGCCGCCATGCAAGACCGGCGGTCTACCATCGCCATCGACAAAGCAATGCCGAAGGGATCCCATGATCGACCAAGACATCGCCCAGCGCCTGGACCTGCCCAAACGAGCCATCGCACTGGTGCTGGCCGGCGGCCGCGGCAGCCGCCTGCACAACCTGACCGACAAGCGGGCCAAACCGGCGGTGTATTTCGGCGGCAAGTTCAGGATCATCGACTTCGCGCTTTCCAACTGCCTGAACTCCGGCATTCGCCGCATCGGCGTCATCACCCAGTACAAGAGCCACAGCCTGCTGCGCCACCTGCAACGCGGCTGGGCCTTCCTGAAAAGCGAGATGAACGAGTTCGTCGACCTGCTGCCGGCCCAGCAGCGCATGGACGACGAAACCTGGTACCGCGGAACCGCCGATGCGGTGTCGCAGAACCAGGACATCCTGGACGGCTACGACGCCGAGTACATCGTGGTGCTGGGCGGCGACCACATCTACAAGATGAACTATGCGTTGATGCTGGCCGACCATGTGGCCAAGGGGCGCGAGTGCACTGTCGCCTGCATCGAGGTGCCGCGCATGGAGGCCACTGCCTTCGGGGTTCTGCATGTGGACGACAACTACATGGTCACCGACTGGATCGAGAAGCCGGCCGACCCGCCCTGCGTGCCCGGCCGCCCCGATGTGGCGCTGGCCAGCATGGGGCTCTACATCTTCAACGCCAAGTGGTTGTATGCGGAGCTGGCGCGCGACATGGCCGACCCCGATTCCAAGCACGACTTCGGCATCGACATCCTGCCGCGTGCGGTCAAAGAGGGGCAGGTGGCGGCGCATCCCTTCGAGTTGTCGTGCGTGGGCAGCAAGCCGGGCGAGCCCGCCTACTGGCGCGATGTGGGAACGATTGATTCGTACTGGGACGCCAACATCGACCTCACGGCCACCGAGCCGCTGTTGAACCTGTACGACACGCGCTGGCCGATCTGGACCTACCAGCCGCAGTTGGCGCCGGCCAAGTTCGTGCACAACCAGGACGACCGGCGCGGCATGGCGGTGGAATCGCTGGTCTCCGGCGGCAGCATCATCAGCGGGCATGTGCTGCGCTCGGTCTTGTTCAGCGGAGTGCGCGTGCATTCCCATTCGCATGTCGAATGGTCGGTGCTGTTGCCCGAGGTGGTGGTGGGCCGCCATGTGCGGCTGCGCCGCGTGGTGATCGACCGCGGCTGCCACATCCCCGACGGCATGGTGATCGGCGAAGACGCTGCCGAAGACGCGCGGCGCTTCTTTCGCACCGAAAGCGGCATCACCTTGGTGACCCCAGACATGCTGGCCGCTCTGACCACGGGCTGAAGCACGCACATGACGATCCTGACTCTGCCCACCCAGCCGATCGCCGGTCAGAAGCCGGGCACATCGGGTTTGCGCAAGAAGGTGGCGGTGTTTCAGGCCCCGGGCTACCTTGAAAACTTCGTGCAGTCGATCTTCGACTCGCTGGAAGGCGTTGCTGGATCGACGTTGGTGGTCGGTGGCGATGGCCGGTTCTTCAACGACCGCGCGATCCAGACCCTGATCCGCATGGCGGTGGCCAATGGCTTCGCCCGCGTTCTGGTGGGGCAGAACGGCATCTTGTCGACGCCGGCTGCCAGCGCGGTCATTCGCGGGCGTGGGGCAGCGGGCGGCATCGTGCTGTCGGCCAGCCACAACCCGGGTGGTCCGGACGGCGACTTCGGCATCAAGTACAACGCGGGCAATGGCGGCCCGGCTCCCGAGTCGTTGACCGATGCCATCTACCGCCACACCCAAACGCTGCAGCGCTATCGCACGCTGGCCACCGCAGACATCGAGCTGTCGGTGATCGGCAAGCACCGGCTGGAAGGCGCCGAGGTCGAGATCATCGACCCGGTGGCCGAGTACCTGGACCTGTTGGCCACCTTGTTCGATTTCGACGCCATTGCCCAGCTGCTGGCGCGCCGCGACTTCCGCATGCGTTTCGACGCCATGCATGCCGTCACCGGTCCGTATGCCCATGCGTTGTTCGACCAGCGTCTGCAGGCGCCGCCGGGCACGGTGATGAACGGCACACCGCTTCCCGATTTCGGCGGTGGCCACCCCGACCCGAACCCGGTCTACGCTGCCGAGCTGGTGGCGGCTGCGAGTGGCGCCGAAGGCGTGGACTTCGGTGCTGCCAGCGATGGTGACGGCGACCGCAACCTGATCGTCGGGCGCGACTTCATCGTCACCCCGAGCGACAGCCTGGCGGTGCTGGCAGCCAACGCCACCCTGGTGCCGGGCTATCGCGAAGGACTGGTGGGCGTGGCGCGGTCGATGCCCACCAGCGCGGCGGTCGACCGGGTGGCCGAAGCGCTGGGCATCCCCTGCTTCGAGACCCCCACCGGCTGGAAGTACTTCGGCAACCTGCTGGACGCCGGGCGCATCACGCTGTGCGGCGAAGAAAGTGCCGGCACCGGCAGCACCCATGTGCGCGAGAAAGACGGTTTGTGGGCGGTGCTGTTCTGGCTCAACATCCTGGCGGTGCGGGGCGAATCGGTGGAGCAGATCGTGCGCGACCACTGGCGTCGGTACGGCCGCAACGTGTATTCGCGCCACGACTGGGAAGGCATCGACAGCACGGTGGCCGCTTCGCTGGTGAGCGATCTGGTGGCATCGCTGCCATCGCTGCCCGGCACCGCGCTCGCTGGCAGCACCGTGACCCGGGCCGACGAGTTCGCCTACACCGATCCGGTCGATGGATCGGTCAGCCGCCACCAGGGCATCCGCGTGGCGCTGCAGGACGGCTCGCGCGTCGTCTACCGGCTGTCGGGCACCGGCACCGAAGGCGCCACGCTGCGGGTCTACCTGGAACGCTTCGAGCCCGATGCCGGCCGCCACGCAGTAGCGACGCAAGACGCGCTGGCCCGCCTGATCGATGCCGCCGACCAGCTCGCCGGCATCCGCGAACGCACCGGTCGCGACGCGCCGAGCGTGGTGAGCTGAAGCCGCGACACCGCAGCGCATGTGCCTGGCTGCCTGGTCGATCGCGCAGAACGCGCGCTTTCCGTGCGTGATCGCCACCAACCGCGACGAGTTCTTCGACCGCCCGGCCGCGCCGCTGTCCTGGTGGATGCCGGATGGCGAGCCGCAAACGCCGATCCTGGGCGGGCGTGACCTGGCGGCCGGCGGCACCTGGCTCGGGGTGTCGGGCACGGGCGGCTTCGCCCTGGTGACCAACCTGCGCGAGCCTGACCACTTCGACCCTGCCCTGCCCTCGCGCGGCGATCTGGTGCAGCAGGCTTTGGCCATCGACGCCGCAGACGACGCCGCGCTGGCCGCACTGGCCGCCGTGCCGCGCAACGGCTTCAACCTGCTGCGTCTGGACCTGCAAGGCCGCGGCGGCGTGTGGGTCGGCAACCATCCGACCCGACTGCAGCGTTTCGGCGCCGGCGTGCACGGCTTGTCGAATGCGAAGCTGGACACCCCGTGGCCCAAGCTTCGCCGCCTGAGCGCGGCGCTGGCCCAGGCGGTCAACGACGCCGATGACGAGCAGGCCCTGGTCGATCGCTGCTTCGAGGCCTTGATGGACCCGACCCCGGCGGCCGATGCCGACTTGCCCGACACCGGCATCGGGCTCGAACGCGAACGCCTGCTGTCGCCTGCGTTCATCCGCATGCCGCCCGCGGCCACGGGTGGCCGCGCTGCCTACGGCACCCGCTGTTCGACGCTGGTGGTGGTGCATTCAGATGGCGGCAACGAAGCCATGCGGTGGGCCGCACCAGCCGGATCGAGGGCGACGGTGATCGAGCGGCGCTACGGCGCAAGCGGCATGGCGGAAGCCGAATCGTCGATGACAGTCTGGCTGCCGGCCCCTGGTGTAGAAGCCCGCCACCCAGCGTCCACGACCTGTCGCGACATCGCGCCAGACAAGCCGGCGCGTTCTACCGCCTGAACATGCCTTTCGAGCTCGGCATCGTCTGCGGGTGCCGACGTTTCTGCCCAAGGGCAGCCCGAAGCCGGGACCAAACATCCGAAGACCTGGCTCGCGGGTTGCTTGCCGACTGGACTTTCCGCCGCCAGCCCCAGGCTCTACATGGTCGACCTCGATTTTTTGCAATGGCCCGCGATGGCAGTGACGCTTGCTGCCGCATGGTTTACCGCTTCGCAGTCCAAGCACCAGCGCAAGTGGGGGTTCTGGCTGTTCCTGGTCAGCAACGTGCTCTGGATCGGTTGGGGTTGGACCACTGCCGCTTGGGCGCTGGTGGTGCTTCAGCTGGGGTTGGCTGCGATGAACATTCGCGGTTCGTTGACGAATGACGACGAAGCCGAGCCCGAGCAAGGCGACTCGCTGGAAAAGAAGGCGGGTGCCTGAAGGCTGGCCAGCGCGTCGCCCGGCCAGGGCGTGGTCGAGGGCCATTGCCGCTGTCGGATTTTCCCCGCCTGCCGCAGGTGATTGATTCGCCATTTGCCGCTCACGGCGACTGACCGCCGATCGGCTGTGCAGCCGACCTCAGCGCATCGACGACTTTCGGACGATCGCTCTGCTGGCTGCAAGTCGCCGGCCTGGTACCGCGAAGACGCTGCGGCAGACGCCGTGTCTTTGCGGAAATCCTGCTGTCAACGCCCACCACACCACATCGACTGGAGGTCGCCAAGATGATCGGGGTCGTCATTCCCGCTCACAACGAGCAACATTGCATCTGCGCTGCGCTGAATGCCGTACGCACCGCTTCCAGCCATCCCGGTCTGGCGGGCGAAGCAGTGGAGGTGCTGGTCGTGTTGGACGATTGCGTCGACACCACAGGGGTCCTGGCCGTTGCCGCCGGGGCCATGACCCTGGCGCTCTCCGCGCGCAACGTCGGCGTGGCTCGGGCAGCCGGCGCCGACGCGTTGCTTGCCCGCGGCGCCCGCTGGCTGGCGTTCACCGATGCCGACACGGTGGTGTCCCCTTCCTGGTTGACCGAACAGCTGGCACTCGGCACGGACGCGGTGTGCGGCTCGGTCAGCGTCGACGACTGGTCGCCTCACGGTGTCAACGCCGGCAGGCTGCGCGAACACTTCGGCCGCACCTACAGCGATCGAGACGGCCATCGCCATATTCACGGGGCGAATCTGGGGGTGTCTGCAGAGGCCTATCGACGCGTCGGCGGATTCCTGCCGATGGCCTGCAGCGAAGACGTCGCGCTGGTGCGCGCGCTCGAAGCAGCCGGAGCGCGGATCGCCTGGAGCGCACGGCCGCGCGTCACCACCAGTGCCAGGGTCCAGGCGCGTGCGGTTGGCGGGTTTGCCGATGCCTTGCTGCTGGCGGTCGCCCACACCCTGGCGGTTGACCCCACGCCGGCATGAGTACGCCGGCATCAGCACACTGACATGAGAGAAGGACCCGCAGCCATGAACACACGCGACCCTGGCGATTCCGCACACGGGATCCCGTGCCCGGTGGTGCCGGAACTGTTGCGCTGGCTGGAGCTGCGCGCCTGTAAAAGCCTGTCGCTTCGTGAGCTTGTCGAAGCCGGCATCGACCGGCTGCCGCTGCCGGGCACCGGTGCCACCTTGTCGCGCTGGCAGATGCTGGCGGCAGTGGCCGCGCACGACCTGTCATTGGCAAAGCTATTCGAGGGTCACACCGATGCGCTCGCCATCCAGGCCGAGCTGGGCGCAACCGAGCCTGCGGCTGGCACGCTGTGGGGAACCTGGTGCGCGGAGCCGCCTTCGGCAAAGGTGCAGGTGCAAGCCATCGCCGGATCGCGCAGCGTGCGCATCAGCGGCACCAAGTCCTGGTGCTCGGGCGCCGCCACGGTCACGCACGCGGTGCTCAGTGGCTGGAACGAAGCGGGCGAAGCCTGCCTGGTGACAGTGGCCATGCACCAACCCGGCGTGACCGTGACCGAACAAGGCTGGCAAGCGGTGGGCATGGCCGACAGCGCCAGCGTCGACGTGCATTTCGACAACGCGGTGGCCGCGCCGCTGGGCCAGCCGGGCGACTATGTGCGCCGTGCGGGCTTCTGGCAGGGCGGTGCGGGCATCGCCGCTTGCTGGTGGGGTGGCGCTGCCGGCATCGGCCGCAGGGTGCATGCGTTGATCGGCATCACGCCCGATGCCCATCGCCTCGCGCATCTGGGTTCGATCGATGTCGCGCTGTCGGCCAGCGCAGCGTTGCTGCGCGAGTGCGCGGCGTGGATCGATGCGCACCCGTCGGCCAACTCGGAGCTGATGGCGCTGCGCGCCCGGCTGGCGGTAGAGGCTGCGGCAACCGAGGTGCTGCGACTCGCAGGCCGTGCACTGGGCGCGGGCCCGCTGTGTCGCGACGCCCGCTTCGCCAGAGCGATGGCTGATCTGCCCGTGTACTTGCGCCAGAGTCACGCCGAGCGGGATCTGGCGCATCTGGGTGCCGGCACGATCGCCGACCGCCGCGGGGTGTGCGCGTGGAAGCTTTGATCGACCGGGCGATCGAGTCTGGCGAAGGCACGCCTGAAGCCGATTGGCTGGAGTGGTTCGATGCCGCCGAGCTTCCGGCCATCGGCATCGACAACCTGCTGCGCGGCCACGAGCGCATGGTGGTGGTGGCGCCGCATCCGGACGACGAGGTTCTGATTGCGGGCGGGCTGCTGGCGACCCAAGCCGCACGCGGTGGGTCTGCCCTGGTCGTTGCGGTCACGGACGGCGGTGCCAGCCACTGCGGTTCCAGTCGGTGGTCAGAGCAACGTCTGCTGCGAACGCGACCGCTCGAAACGGCCAACGCCTTGCGGCACCTGCGGGCAGACGGCAGATCGTTCGATGTTCAGCGACTCGGTTTACCGGATGGTCGGGTCGCCTTGCAGTCCTGCCGGCTGACCGACCGTTTGATGCGCCTGATCGAAGCAGCAGATGTGGTGCTCACGACCTGGCGCTTCGATGGTCACCCGGACCATGAAGCCAGCGCCGCGGCCACTTCAGCTGCAACGCAGCAAGTCGGTGCACGACTGATCGAAGTCCCGGTATGGGCCTGGCACTGGGCGACTCCGGGTGACGGGCGAATACCCTGGCAGCGCGCGCGCAGCATCGGCTTGAGTCCACTCGCGGTGCGGCGCAAGCAGGCAGCCATCAGGTCCTTCAAGAGCCAGTTGCATCCCGACCCATCCACCGGCGAAGCAGCGGTGCTGCGCCAAAGCATGGTGGCGCGCTGCGACCGCCCCTTCGAGATCGTGTTCGCATGAGCAGCACCCGTCTTTACTTCGAGAATCTGTATGGCAGCCATGCCGACCCCTACGGCGTGGGCACCCGCTGGTACGAAGCCCGAAAGCGCGCTGTGCTGCTCAGTGCGCTGCCCGCGCGACGCTTTGGCAGCGCCTACGAGCCCGGTTGTGGCATCGGTGAGCTGACCGTTGAATTGGCCGGGCGCTGCGACCGCGTGTTGGCCAGCGACTTCCAGCAAGCTGCTGTCGAAGCCACTCGACAACGCACCGCGAACTTGCCGCAGGTGCAGGTGCTGCAGCAGCAGTTGCCTGCCGATTGGCCGACGCCCAATCTCCGTCATGGCGACTCGTTCGATCTGATCGTGCTCAGCGAGCTGGGCTACTTCTTGGATGCTGCCGAGATGCACACCGTGGCGCAGCGGTGCCAGGCGTCCCTGGCGCCCGATGGAACGCTGGTGGCCTGTGACTGGCGCCGTGACTTCCGGGAACGAAAGCTGCCGACCGAAACCGTGCATCAGGCCCTGGGCCACTTGGGACTGACCCCACTCGTGCGGCACGAGGAGCCGGACTTCTTGCTGCAGGTGTGGTGCAGGGACCCTCGATCTGTGGCGCAAAGGGAAGGCATCGGCTGAAGACCGGGTGCGGCATTCCTTCACGCATCGCCGATCCAGACTTAGGTTGAGACGCCCGCAGTGGACGCCTCAACCCGCCATCGGCCGGTTGTTCAAAGCGCAGCGACGTTCATCCCCAGCGCACGCTCACCGGCCATCTGGATGCGGTCGAGTTGCTGGGCGCTGTAGACCGGGCTGGCTTCGCCGCTGTCGATCAGACCCAGGCGGTTCGCTTCGACAGCTTCGGCATGCACCTGGCTGCGGGTCTTCATCGGTTCGAAGGTGGTGGTCACCAGCGGCACCTCACCGTGGCGCAGCAATCCCTGCGCTTGGGCTGCCAGCACCTGGCTGTGAACATCGGCGCGGGTCAGTGCCGACGAGTAGGGTTGCGGGTAGCCGGGATCGGCATCGGCGGCTTGAGCAGTGCCGAAAGTGAATGCCGCGCCAGAGAGGGCGATCAGGGCGGTCACGAGGGTCTTGGTGGTGTTCATCTTGAAGTCCTTTGAATGGAAGTTGATTCAGATGCATCTACGGCTGAAAGCGGCATCTGGATGAGCGCTGATGCAAACTTTTTACCGATCTCTGGGCGTCGATCTCAGAGCGATGCGACCGGCGTGCCGGCCGCGCGCTGGCCGGCCATCCGGATTCGATCGAGTTGGGCGGGGCTGTAGACCGGAGAGCCTTCGCCAGACGGGATCAAGCCCAGGCGAATGGCTGCCTGTGTCTCGGCTCGCACCTGGACGCGGGTCTTGCTGGCCATGAAGTCGCTGGCCGCCAGCGGCAATTCGCCATGACGCAGCTGGCCTTGAGCGCGTGCGATCTGCGTTTGCTGCAGCACTTCCGCACGGCTGACCGTGGATGTGTAGGGTTGCGGGTAGCCCGGGTCTGCATCGGCAGCATGGGCAGCGGTGGCCGAGAAGGCCGTGCCGGCGGTAATGATCAGGACGGCGACGAAAGTCTGGGTGGTGTTCATGGTGAGGTCCTTTGGGTGACGTGCGTTTCGCGGAAATCGTCTCAATCTCCGGATCGGTTGCCTGCTGAGAACCCTGTGGCTCGAAGCAGCGTTCCGGTAGAGATGAGTCCGATCGGTGGGCGCGCATTTACAGATTTATGTTTGCGCGGTGGCTGTAATCTCGGCAGAGCTGCGCCGACCCAGCCAGCCTTGAAAGCCCCGACACCACACCCACCCGAATCAGCCCGACTGACCCGAGAGACACCCATTGACCACCCCAACGCCGATCTCGCTGGAAGCCGAACTCGCCACCTTGCACACCCCGTTGCTGCGGTTCGCAAAAATGCAACTGCGCAACGACGCACAGGCCGAAGACGTGGTGTCGGAGACCTTGCTCGCGATCCTCGAGAAGCCCGACAACTTCGAAGGCCGCAGCAGCTTGCGCACCTATGCCACCGGCATCCTGAAGTTCAAGATCATCGATGTGCTGCGCACCAAGGGGCGCGAGATCCACATCGAGCCGCTGGATGGTCAAAGCATGGACGACGCCATCGACGCCCTGTTCGCTGGCGACGGCCATTGGCAAGACAAACCCGCAGCCTGGCAGCACCCCGAACGCGCGCTGGAACAAAGCCAGTTCTACACATCGCTGCAAGGCTGCGTCGACCGCTTGCCCGCGAAGATCGGGCGCGTCTACATGATGCGCGAATGGCTCGACCGTGAGGTCGACGACATCTGCACCGAACTCGGCATCACCAGCTCCAACTGCGGGGTGATGCTCTATCGCGCCCGCATGCAATTGCGCGGCTGCATCGGCAAGGGCTGGTTCGGGCAGCAGCCATGAAGCCGGTGTTCGACTGCCAGACCCTGTCGCGGTTGCTGTCCGACGGGCTGGACCGCAAGCTGCCGAGCACCGACCGAGCCCGCATGCGGCTGCATCTGGTGATGTGCCGGGCCTGCCGCAATGTCGACGAGCAGATGCAATTCATGCGCGAAGCGATGCGGCGATTGGGGCAGCAGGAAGGAGATGGTGGCGGACCGGTCGCAGCCAAGAGAGGCGAAGCTCCACCGGAGCACTGACAACAGAACCAAGTAGAGCCGCGCAACCGGCTTCGCCGGGTCGCAGGCGAGCGCCCCCGAGTTTGCGCAACCACGGGGCAGCGACCGTCAGGGAGCGTGGGCGCCGGTGAACAACGTCGTGACCCGCACCTGACCGTCTTCGCTGGTCACCGACACCTGACCTTTTGACGCGCGGCCGAGTCCGATCATGGCGTCGTTGCTGGCCATGATCTCGGCCACGAAACCGCGCACCCCGCGGCCTTGTGCATGTTCGGCCATGCGTTGCTGCAGCACCGCGCCCAGACCCACATGGCGCCAGTCCGGGTGCACCATGAACGCGGTCTCGGCGATATTGGTCGAAGGATCCAGAAAGTAGCAGGCCTGCGCCACCACTTGCGCGTCTTCGCGCGCCCCAGCCACCGCGACGAAGGCGACCTCGTTCTCGAAGTCCAGGTTGCACAGCCGCTGCACATCCCTGTCCGACAGGCCGCGAATCTTGCGGAAGAAACGGGTGTAGACATCTCGGTCGGACAAACGGTGGAACAGGTCGCGAACCGCCACCCCGTCGCTGGCGACCGCAGGCCGCAGCAGCACCTGGCGTCCGTCCTTCAACGCCGCGGGCCGCTCTTCTTCCACCGGATAAGCCTTCAGGTTGGCCAGCGTTTGATCGGCAGGAACCAATCCCGCTGCTTGCGCTTGCTCGAACAACGCAGCACGGAACTGCGGATGCGCAACAGCGATCAACGCCACCGCGCGTTCGCGCAGCGACTTGCCGAACAGGTGGGCGATGCCGTACTCGGTGATCACATAGTGCACATCGCTGCGCGGCACCGTAGCGGCTTCGCCGGGCTGCAGGTGCAGCCGGATGTTGGATGCGGGTGTGCCGCTGTCGTCCGTGGTCGACGCCAGACAGATGATCGGCTTGCCGCCGACGCTGCGCGAGGCACCGCGCATGAATTCGGCTTGCGCCGCCAGACCGCCATAGGTGCGCCCACCGAGCCGGTCGGCGCAGACTTGGCCCGACAGGTCGATCGCGAAGGCCTGCGTGATCGACACCATGCGGTGCTGCGCCGCCACGGTTTGCGGTGCCGCCACCACCTCGATCGGCTGAAAGCTGAACAGCGGGTTGCCGTCGACCAAGTCGTAGAGCCGCCGCGAGCCCATCGCAAAACTGGTGACGATCCGCCCGGGCTGCAAACTTTTCTTGCGCCCGCTGACGATGCCTTTCTCGATCAGCGGGATCAACGCATCGGTGATGACATCGGAATGGATGCCCAGGTCGATTCGGTCGCCCAGGTGCCGCAGTGCTTCGCTGGCCACCCGGCCCATGCCGATCTGCAGGGTGGAGCCGTCTTCGATGATGCTGGCGATGTAGCGCGCGATCTGTTGCAGCGCCTGGTCCGACACCGGCGGGTGCGTGTACTCGATCACCGGCGTGGCCACCGGCACCAGGTGGTGGATGCGGTCCACATGCAGCATCGAGTCCCCCATCGTGCGCGGCATCAGCGGGTTGACCTCGGCGATCACGAGCCTGGCCTGCCGCACCGCAGCCGGCGTGGCGTCCACCGAAACCCCGAAACTCACGAAGCCGAAGGCATCCGGCAGCGACACCTGGATCAGCGCCACATCGACCTTGACACGGCCGATCGCGATCAACCCCGGCAGCCGCGCCAGCGACAGCGGCACATAGTCGGCAAGCCCCTGCTGAAGCGCTGCTTGCAGATCGGCGCCGACGAAGAAGCTGCGGTGGCGAAAACGGGTGGCGGCGCGGCCCGCGGCATCGTGCGGCACCGCGTGGTCGGTCAGGAAGTGCAGCAACTCGACATCGCTGACACCGTAGTCCACCGCTTCCAGCGCTGCCACCAGCTCGCGCGGGGTGGCGCAGGCGCTGCCGACCCAGACATGATCGCCATGGCGAACATGGGACACGGCTTCGGCGGCGCTGCACAGCTTGGCTGCGTGGGGGCGCAACAGCGGGTGCAACAGCGGGTGCGACGCTGGTTCGGCAGCAGCTGCTTCGGGCCCGACCGCATGGGCCGCAGCGGACGCGGGTGCGCCGACCAGCCGGCTGCGCAGGCTGCGCGCCAGGCGACCGAACATGCCGCTGTCGATGCGCTCGGGTCCGGCTGGTGAAGGGTCGTCGCTCATCGGGTTCGTGTGGGGTTCAACCCGCCACGGCCGGGTCACGCAAGCCCCGCAACGCACCGGCGGGCAGCGCGTCGAGTACCTCGGCGGCATGGGCGCTGCCACGGTCGACGATCTCGTCGAAACGCGACCACTGCAGCATCCCCACCCGCTCCATCGGCGGGTTGAAATGCAGGTCGCACTGGCGCTGCGATTCGCGCTGGCGCGAGGTGCTGTAGAGCACCGTGACATTCATCAGGTAGGCGACGAGCGAGGGCAGCTTGTAGCGGCGCTGGCTGCGCGGGCGAAAGCGGTCGCGCAGCAGCGCCCAGCTGCCCGGCAAGGCTTCGAGTTCGATGCGGCGCGGCTTGCGCGCCCCGAGATCGACACCGATCACCTGGCCGACCCCGCGCAGGCGCCGCATCACATCGACCGGAAAGTTGTTGAAGGTGCCGCCGTCGCACAGCAGCTCGCCGTCTTTCAGCACCGGCGGCAGCGCACCCGGAATGGCGATGCTGGCCATGATCGTCGGCAGCAGACCGCCGCGCGTGAGCACCGCCTCGCGGGCGCTGCTGTAGTTGCTGGCCACGCAGTAGAAGTTCTTCCACAGATCTTCGGCATCGGCGTCGAAGCCCAACAGGTCGTGGATGGCGCGGTCGATCACACGCCCGAGCCGCCGCCCCGTGATCAGCGACAGCAGCGGCAGCCAGTTGTAGTCGCCGGTGGGGTTGAGCTTGAAGGCGCGGCGTGCAATCTCGACGATCCGATCGGGCGGCAGGTCCGATGCCACCAAACTGGCCATCACCGCGCCGATGCTGGTGCCACCGACGAAATCGACCTCGACCCCGCGCTCGCGCAGCGCCCGGTACACCCCCAGATGCGCCAGCCCGCGCGCGCCGCCGCCGGCAAAAACCAATCCCACCGCGCTGCGCGTTTGCACCCGCGCCAGCCGCGCCATGTCGCGCGCCAGCAGTGGGCGGATGTGCAAGTGGTCGGCCACCGGCCGGCGTGCCAGCCAGGCGCGGGTGCCGGTGGGGCAATGGCGGTCCAGCGGGTGCAGCAGCACCAGGATCTCGGCGGCTTCGGCCCGGCCCTTGCGCTGCATCAGAAAGCGCGACTCGGTGGCATGCAGCGCGGGCGGTTGCATGGCGTCGGCCAGCAGCAGCAACTCGTCGCTGCGGCGGCTGACGCGTTCGGTCCAGGGCGTGGCCTCGGCATCCGCCAGCAGCAGCACATAGTCGTGCTCGGCTTCCAGCCGGTCCAGGTGCAGGGCGATGCGGTGGTCGGCGTCGCTGGCATCGGCTTCGCGCGGTCCGCTGCTTTCGCGGTTGTCGTCGCGCTTGTCATGGCGGTTGTCATCGCCGCGGTCACCGCGCTTGCGATCAGCGTTCCCGCGCGCCAGTCCGGGTTCGCCCAATTCACGGTCGATGCGATCGGCATCGACCAGGCACACCCGGTCGCTGCCCAGTTGCAACCGCAGCGCTGCAACCAGGGCTTGCGCAAAGACGGGCCCATCGACCCCTGCGGAGATCGGCAGCAGGCCCATCGTCACCGGCCGCGCCGGGTCGCTGCGGCTTTGCTCGCTTTGCAGCCTGGCGATGATCTGCCGGGTCAGCGCGATCGAGACCTGCGGGCTCGCCGCCAACAGTTCCTCGAATGCGCTCCCCGGCAGCCGCACCAGCACCGAGTCGCGGATCGCCACCACGGTGGCCGAGCGCGGCTCCTGCGTGTAGAGGCTCATCTCGCCGATCACCTGGCCGCGGCCCATCTCGCGCACCACACGCCCGTCTCCGCCGGTGCCATCGCGCACGTCACGGACATCACGGACGTAAGCCCGCAACCGCCCGCTGATCGCCAGGTACATCGAATCGCCGGCATCGCCCTGCTGCATCAGCGCTTCGCCTGAGGCCACTTCGACCCATTGCAGGTGCTGGCGCAGCCAAGCGAGGGTGGTGTCGTCCACCGCTCCGAGATGCGTGCGCAGATGCTGGGTCAGCAGTTCGTCCTGATGGGGCAAGGGCATGTGGGACCGCAATGTAGCCGAGGCGCGGTTGCACCCGGCGCAACCGACCGCCTGCCCTCATGCATCATTGGTGCGTGAAAAGCGGGCCGCGGTCAGAGACATCGAAAGAATTGCCCGAGTCCGGCGCATCGGATCTGCGCGGTGCCGCGCGCTTGGCGACCGAGGCCACCGCCGGCCTCACCGACCTGGTCGAAGCGATGCACGAGCGGATCGCCCGGTTGCCGGGCTTCGGAGCGACCAGCGGCGCCGGCCCTACAGGCCGTACAACAGGCATCACCGGGCTCGTGTACCGCTCGATCCGCGGAGTCACACGGGTCGTCGGAGGCAGCGCCGACGCGCTGTTGTCGGTGCTTGCGCCGGTCCTGGGCAGCGACCGCACCGATCGGCTTGATGCCAGGCTGCCCCGCCCGCAGCGCGATGCCCTCGTCGCGGCCTTGAATGGCGTGCTCGGCGACCACCTGCAATCCAGCGGCAATCCGCTGGCGATCCAGATGGCACTGCGGCGCGACGGCCGCAGCCTGACCTTGCAGCGCGATGCATTGAAGGCGGCCCTGCCCGATGCCACCGGCTCGTTGCTGCTGATGGTGCACGGTTTGTGCATGAACGACTTGCAGTGGTCCAGGGAAGGTTCGAAGAGCGACCCGCCCAGCGACCCCGCCACGCCCGTCGAGCGGATCTACACCGGCACCCATGCCACTCCGCTGGCACGCGCTTCGGGCATGACCCCGCTGCACCTGCACTACAACACGGGGCTGCACATCTCGGACAACGGCGCCAGCCTGTCCTCGCTGCTGGAGCAGTTGCTGGCCGAATGGCCGCAGCCGATGCGGCGCCTGACCCTGCTGTGCCACAGCATGGGCGGCCTGGTGGCGCGCAGCGCGCTGGCCCAGGCGCAAGCCGCGGGGCATGGCTGGCCCGCGCGGCTGGCGCAGCTGGTGTTTCTGGGCACGCCGCACCATGGCGCGCCGCTGGAGCGCGCCGGTCATGGCTTGTCGGTGCTGATGGCTGCCACGCCGTATGTGGCGCCGATGAGCCGGCTCACCAAATTGCGCAGCGCCGGCATCACCGACCTGCGGCACGGCGTGGTGCTGCCAGCCGACCACGCCGGGCGCGACCGATTCGCAAGTGGCACCGATCCGCGCCGGCCAGCGCCGCTGCCGGCGCACGTCGATTGCTTCGCCATCGCGGGATGCCTCGGGCAGAGCCCGCAGCAAGCGAAAGCGCGTTGGCTGGGCGACGGCCTGGTGCCGCTGGACAGTGCGCTCGGCCGCCATGCGGACCCGCTGCACACGCTCGCCTTTGCGCCCGAGCGCAGTTGGACCGCGCAAGGCGTCGGCCACATCGATTTGCTGCACGATGCCGCGGTGACCGCGCAGTTGCTGCAATGGTTGAAATAGCGCCGTCGCGGCAGCGGGTGTTGTCGGTGATCCCGCCGATGACCCAGCTCAACACCCCGTACCCGTCGACCGCCTACCTGACCGGATTCCTGCGTCAGCAGGGTTTCGACGCGGTGCAGGAAGATCTGGCGCTGCAATTGATGCTGTCGCTGCTGTCGGCAAGGGGGCTGCAAGCGGTGGGTGCGGTGATCCAGGCGTCGCCCACCGCTCAGCACAGCACCCGGGTCCAGGACTTCAGCGCCGACTTCGACCGCTATGCCGCGACGATCGATCCCACGATCGCGTTTCTGCAAGGCCGCGACCCGACCCTGGCGCACCGCATCTGCAGCCGCGCCTTCTTGCCCGAAGGCCCGCGCTTCGCGAGCCTGGATGTGTATGTCAGCGAAGACGGCGAAGACCCGATGGCCTGGGCCTTCGGCGCCCTGGGCTCTCACGACCGCGCCCGTCACCTGGCCACGCTGTACCTCAACGACATCGCCGACGTGCTGCGCGATGCCATCGACGAGCGCTTCGAGTTCGTGCGCTATGCCGAATCGCTGGCCGGCAGCCAAGCCAGCTTCGACCCGCTGGCCACTGCGCTGGCAGCACCGCCGAACCTGATCGACACCACCCTGCAGCGCCTGACGCTCGACGCGCTGTTGCGCCACCGGCCGACGGTGGTGCTGCTGTCGGTGCCGTTTCCCGGTGCGGTCTACGGTGCGCTGCGGATCGCGCAGGCCATCAAGGTCCACGACCCGACGATCGTCTGTGTGCTGGGCGGCGGCTATGTCAACACCGAGCTGCGCGAGCTGAACGAGCCGCGCTTGTTCGATTTCATCGATTACGCGACGCTGGACGCCGGCGAACGCCCGCTGCTGGCGCTGCTGGCGCATCTCGACGGCCAGCGCTCGGCCAGCCGCCTGGTGCGCACCTTCCACCGCGTCGACGGGGCGGTCCGGTACACGAACCTGGCCGAGCCCGACATCCCCTTCGAGCAGGTCGGCACCCCCACCTGGGACGGCTTGCCCCTGGCGCAGTACCTGTCGCTGCTGGACATGCTGAACCCGATGCACCGCCTGTGGTCCGACGGGCGCTGGAACAAGCTCACCGTGGCGCATGGTTGCTACTGGAAGCAATGCAGCTTTTGCGATGTGACCCTGGACTACATCAGCCGCTACGACGCTGCCAGCGCCACCACGCTGGTGGACCGGATCGAGGCGATCGTGGCCGAAACCGGGCAGACCGGCTTCCATTTCGTCGACGAAGCCGCGCCGCCCAAGTCGCTGAAGGCACTGGCGGCCGAGTTGCAGCATCGCAAGGTGGCCATCAGTTGGTGGGGCAACATCCGCTTCGAGAAGACCTTCACCCCGGCCTTGTGCCAGCAACTGGCCGACAGTGGCTGCATCGCCATCAGCGGCGGGCTCGAAGTCGCCTCGGACCGCTTGCTGGCATTGATGAAGAAGGGCGTGACGGTGGCCCAGGTGGCGCGGGTCACCAAGGGCTTTGCCGATGCCGGGGTGCTGGTGCATGCCTACCTGATGTACGGATTCCCGACCCAGACGGTGCATGACACGGTCGATGCGCTGGAATATGTGCGGCAGCTGTTTGCGGCCGGCTGCATCCAGTCGGGCTTCTTTCACCGCTTCGCCTGCACCGTGCATTCGCCGGTGGGGCGCGACCCGGCCGCGCATGGGGTGACGCTGTTGCCACTGCCGTTTGCCGAGGGCGGCGGCTTCGCGAAAAACGATGTGGGCTTCATCGACCCCACCGGGGTCGACCACGACCGGCTCGGTGTGGCGCTGAAGAAGGCGCTCTACAACTACATGCACGGCATCGGGCTCGATACCGATGTGCGGCAATGGTTCGACCAGAAAGTGCCGAAACCGCGCGTGCCGCGCCATTTCATCGAAGCGGCGCTGAATGCCGGGGCCGACCGTGCGGCTGACTTTGCGGTAGACCCTTCGCACAAGGGCCCGACCGACAGCCGGGCCGCATCCGCAGCAGAACTCAGCCGCCGGCGCGCTTGACGGTAAAACCTTCGGCTTGCAGCAGCGCCACCAACCGGTCTGCATGGTCGCCCTGCACCTCCAGTACGCCACCCTTGACGGTACCGCCTGCACCGCAAGCGCTGCGCAGGCGCTTGCCCAGTGCGGCCAGCGCATCGGCTGCCAGCGGCACGCCGCGCACCACCGTCACCGCCTTGCCGCCGCGCCCGGCGGTTTCGCGGCTGACCCGGACGGTGCCATCGCCGGCCGGCATGGCCGCTGCGGCGGCCTTGCAACGGCAGTCCGCCACGGTCTGCCGGCAAACCGGGCACATGCGCCCACCATCGGTGGAATACACCAGTGCGGTGCCGGGCGGTGTGCGCATCGGCGGCATTGTCGGTCCCTGCCGGCGGGTGCCCGGCGTCGTGACCAACCGTGAACGTTGCCGCACCATCCGCGGGCACTCAGGGTAAACCGCCGTGATGCGCGCACCACAGCGGACGGCGGCACACCGACCCGACTGTGAGAATTCAAGCTCACCACAAGTAGAACCCCGGAGACTGACATGCTGCCTCGCTTTCTGACCCTGAGCCTTCTGGCTGCCGCCAGCTCGGCCGCATTGGCCCAAGCCCCCACCAGCAGCGTCCAGCTCTACGGCATTCTCGATGCCGGCGTGCAGCACACCACGGGCTACAAGAACGGCAGCATCAACGCCCTGGTCAGCGGCATCATGGAAGGCACGCGGCTCGGCTTCAAGGGCAACGAAGACCTGGGTGGCGGCTGGCGCGCCTTGTTCGTGCTCGAGCAGCGCATCGAAGCCGACACCGGCCAGTTCAACAACCGTCCCTTCTCGGGATCGCAGCTGCCCGACCGCGTGAGCCAGGCCACCCGCCTCGGCCTGCCAGCGTCGTTGCAGCCGGTGGTCTCCAATGTGGCCAACAGCATCGGCAACACGGTCGGGGTGAACCTGAACAACAGCGGCTACGACCGCCAGTCGTATGTCGGCTTGGTGACCCCGGTGGGCGCGGTGCTGCTGGGCAAGCAGTACACGCTCGGCTATGAGGTCAGCGCCCAGTTCGACACCTTGCAAACCCAGTCGGCCCTTGCGGCGGGTCAGGTGGCTTCGTTGCCGTCTGCCATCGACATTCGCGCTTTGAACGCGGTGCAGTACCGGATCGTCAAGAGCGGCATCACTGCAGCAGTGATGGCCGCGGCCGCTGAAGGCTCGACCACCACCGGCCACCTGCTGGCCGCGATGCTGATGTACAAGAGCGACGCCTTCTCGGCCGGCGTGGGCTACCAGGAACGTGAAAACGAACTCGGCCAGAAGTCGCTGACGAACGTGATCGTCGGTGCGACGGTCAAGCTCGGCCCGGGTTCGCTCAGCGCCCAATACGCCACGGTCAAAGACGACCACCCCTCGGGTTTGTCGGGCCTTAGAGGGCAGCTGACACCGGTGATTGGCGCCGGCGCCGCCGGGTTGGTGCAAAACGCCTTCATCAACGGCTTCAAGCAGGACGGCAAGCTGATGCATGTGGGCTACAAGCTGGAGCTCGGCCTGAACACGGTCTATGTGGCCTATTCGCTTTTCGATGACAGCCGCCCGGCCAATGCCGACACGGCGTCCTACGGGGTGGTCTACACCTACGCACTGTCCAAGCGCACCGACATCAACGCGGTGGCGGTGCACTTCGACAACAAGGGCCTCGGCCAGTTGGCTCCCGGGCAGGCGGGATTCCTCGGTGGCGTGACCAAGGCACCGGGTGCCGACTCCAACACCTTCGCGTTGGGCGTTCGCCACCGCTTCTAAGGCAACGCACGCGGCGTCTGTCCGCGCGCACACCCCCTCACGGCCGCTTCACAGCGGCCGTTGTCGTTGCTGGGTCGCCTTCGTCAGGGCTTCGATCGAATGTCGGATTGCTATAGTCGTCAGCGATGAATTTCTTCGAGCTGAGCACCGAACAGCTGCAGAGCCTGACGGCTGTGCTGACCGGTTTCGCGCTGACCTATGGGATGAACATCCTGGGCGCGGTTCTGACCCTGATCCTCGGCTACCTGCTGTCGGGCTGGCTCAAGCGCGTGGTCGACCGGGCAGTGCGCAGGTCCGACAAGATCGACCCGGCCTTCTACCCCTTGCCCGGTCGCGGGGTGCGGCTCGCGGTGCTGGTGCTGACCCTGATCGCCGTGCTGAACCGGTTCGGGGTCGAGACCACGAGCCTGATCGCCCTGGTGGGCGCTGCCGGCCTGGCGGTGGGCCTGGCCTTGCAGGGCACGCTGAGCAACGTGGCTGCCGGCGTGATGCTGCTGGTGTTTCGCCCCTTCAGCGTGGGCGATGCGGTGAAGCTGGACAAAGACGTCTACATCATCGACTCCCTCGGCTTCTTCATCTGCAAGGGCCACCTGCCAGACGGGCCCCGGGTGTTCGTTCCCAACTCCAAGATCTGGGGCAACACGGTCATCAACCTGTCGGTCACCGACAAGGACATCCGGCGCATCGACGAGACCTACGGCATCGCCTATGGCGACGACATCAACGTGGCTCTGGCGGTGCTGGCCCGGATCGCCGCCGAGGAGCCGCGCATCCTCATCGACCCGGCACCGCTGATCAAAGTCGAAAGCCTGGGCGACAGCTCGGTCAACATCCTGTTTCGGGTCTGGACCGCGCGCGCCGACTGGTGGGGTTGCAAGCTGGACCTGGTACAGCGCTGCAAGGAAGCGCTGGAAGCCGGCGGCTGCTCGATCCCGTTTCCGCAGCGCGATGTGCATGTCTTCAACGACCCGCTGCAGACCACCGGCGACCGCCATCGCGATGCCGCTCCGCTGTTGCAGCGCGCGCCCTGATTTGGCCTCTCATCCATCGACCTGATTGAACGCCCGGATTGAATGACCTGAACTACCGCCACCTCTACTACTTCTGGGTCGTCGGCAAGGAAGGCGGCTTCGCGCGTGCGGCCGAGCGCCTGCACATGGCCGTGCAAACCATCCACGCCCAGGTCAAGGAGCTGGAGCAGACCCTCGGCCACCAGTTGCTGAAGCCGTCCGGCCGAAGCGTGGCGCTGACCGATGCCGGCGAAGCCGCCTTTGCGCGTGCCGAAGCGATCTTCCACCTGGGCCAGTTGATTCCCGACGAAGTGCGCGAAGCCGCCAGCGGCCAGCGCGCGCGACTGGCAGTGGGGTTGCTGGACGGCATCTCCAAGCTGGCCGCCCATGCGCTGCTGGAACCGGTGCTGACCACGCCCGCGCTGCGGCTCTTGTGCCACGAAGGCGATTTCGACGAACTGCTGGCCGAGCTGGCGCTGCACAAGCTGGATGTGGTGCTGACCGGGCAGCCAGCGCCCCACAACCCGAACCTGCGGCTGACCAGCGAATTGCTGGTGTCGTCACCGGTGCAGTGGCATGGGCCTGCGACCATGGTGGGCGCAGCCGAAGTCGACGACTTTCCGGCTTGCCTCGCGCGGCTGCCGGTGTTGCTGCCGACCGGGCATTCGGCGCTGCGCGCCACGCTCGACCGTTGGTTCGAGGAGCGCGGTTTGCGGCCACGCATCGTCGGCGAGTTCGAAGACAGCGCCTTGCTGGCGGTGTTTGCGGTGCGTGGGCTCGGCGTGTTTCCGGTCAGCCGGCTCGGCGCTGGCGATGTGGCCGAGATGCGGGGCCTGCGGCTTCTGGGCGAATGCGAGGATGTGATGGAAGAGATCCACGCCATCCGCTCGCGGCGCGGTCAGCACCACCCGCTGGTGCTGCAGATGATCGAGTCGGCCCGGGCGCTGTCCCAAACGGGGCGATCTGCTTAGTTCAGTATTTGACTGATGAACGCTGACGAACCGCCTGCTTTGTCAAGCGTCCCGCTTCATCCATCCTGCCGGCTCCCATCCCCAACCGGAGAGTCGCCATGCAGGTTCTGTTCAAGGCCACGAATGCCGAAGCCACGCCGCATCGCGAGCTGGCTGTGAGCCGGGTGCGGTTCGTGTTCCGCCGGCTGAGCCAGCTGATTCCGCGCGCCACGGTGCAACTGTCCGATCTCAATGGCCCACGCGGTGGGGTCGACAAGCGCTGCCGTGTGCACCTGCAGACCGATGGCAACGGTGCGGTGGTGGTCGAAGCGGTTGCTGCCGACTGGCGCTCGGCCATTGATCAGGCCCTGGCGCGGGCCGCGCGATTCCTGCTGCGCCGAGGCGGGCGCGGGCAGGCGGTGCGTCGCAAACGGCAGCCGTTGCTGCCCGAAGCGATCACTTGAGTCACCGACTCGAACCAGCAGCCGGAACCGGCGGTTGCGGCGCAGTGGCCGATCCCTGTTCCGAGCCAAAGCCGGGACCGTTGCAGCACACGACGCGCGAGCCTGCGCGGCCGGCCTTGCGGCTGCGCTTGGCCGCGTGGCTGGACCGCGCCTGGGTGCAGCGCACGGTGCTGGTACTGATCGTTGTCAACGCCGCTTTGCTCGGCCTTGAAACCTCCGAAGGCGTGATGGCGGCTGCAGGGCCGCTGATCCGCACCCTGGACAGCGCCATCCTGGCGCTGTTCGTGCTGGAGATCGCGGCCCGCATCCAGGTGCACCGCACGGCGTTCTTCCGCGATCCCTGGAGCCTGTTCGACTTCGCGGTGGTCGGGATCGCGCTGGTGCCTGCCTCCGGAGCCTTCTCGGTGCTGCGGGCCCTGCGGGTCTTGCGCGTGCTGCGCGTGCTGACGATCGTGCCGTCGATGCGGCGCGTGGTCGGCGCGCTGCTGGGTGCCATACCGGGGCTCGGCGCGATCGCGGGCGTGCTGTCGCTGCTGTTCTATGTGTTCGCGGTGATGGCCACGCACCTGTTCGGCGCCGGGTTTCCGGACTGGTTCGGCAGCGTCGGGAAGTCGCTCTACACCCTGTTCCAGGTAATGACGCTGGAGAGCTGGTCAATGGGCATCGTGCGTCCGCTGATGCAATCGCATCCGTACGCCTGGGCCTTCTTCGTGCCCTTCATCCTGATCGCCACCTTCACGATGCTGAACCTGTTCATCGCCATCATCGTCAATGCGATGCAGACTTTTCAGGAAGCCGATGCCGCCGCGGCCGCCGATCGCATCGCCGAAGCACCCGACCGGGCGTCCGCCGAGCTGGCGGAACAAGCAGAACCGGCGCCGCTGCTGGCGGCCGACCTGGCGCAGGAATTGCGCGGGCTGCGCAGCGAGATCGCCGCGTTGCGGCTGCAGTTCGCGTCGCATTCCACCTCGTCTTTCCTACCCTACCCCCCCGCCGTTGCCGCGGGCAACCCCGGATGACCCAGGCCCTCTTCTTCTTCGGCGGCTTGGCGTTGCTGGTGGGTGGCGCCGACCTGCTGGTGCGCGGTGCGTCGCGGCTGGCCATCACCTTCGGCATCTCGCCGCTGGTGGTGGGGCTGACGGTGGTGGCCTTCGGCACCAGCGCACCCGAGATGGCGGTCAGCACCGCCGCGGTGATCGCTGGCAACACCGAACTCGCGCTCGGCAACGCGGTCGGCAGCAACATCTTCAACGTGCTGGTGGTGCTGGGTCTGTCGGCTCTGGTGGCGCCGCTGGCGGTGAGCCGCCAGGTGCTGCGCCAGGAAGTGCCGTTGATGATCGCTGCCGGTGTGCTGCTGCTGCTGCTGTGCCTGGACGGCTCGATCGGCTGGATCGAAAGCACCGTGCTGATCACGCTGCTGGTGGGCTACACCGCTTTCGTGGTGCGCCAGTCGCGCGCCGAATCCGGCACCGTGGCGGACGATCTGCCCGCTGCCGTGACCTGGCTGCGGTCGCGCTGGATGCAGGTGTTGGCGGTGGTGGTGGGTCTTGTGTTGCTGGTGGTGGGTTCGAACCTGATGGTCGACGCGGCGGTGTTCTTCGCCCGCGCGCTCGGGGTCAGCGATGTGGTGATCGGGCTGACGATCGTTGCCGCCGGCACCTCACTGCCAGAACTCGCCACGTCGGTGCGGGCGGTGATGAACGGCGAGCGCGACATGGCGGTGGGCAATGTGGTGGGCAGCTGCCTCTTAAACATCCTGGGCGTGGTGGGTGTGGCGGGGCTGGCGGCCGCGTGGTCTCAGGCAGGCACGCTGGCCGTGCCGACTGCCGTGCTGAATTTCGACCTGTGGGTGATGCTGGCCGCGCTGGTGGCCTGCCTGCCGGTGTTTCTCACCGGGCGCGAGATCGCGCGATGGGAGGGTGCCCTGTTTCTGGGCTACTACCTGGCCTACACCGCCTACCTGGTGATGCAGAGCAAGCACCACGACGCACTGCCCGAGTATTCGGTCGTGATGCTGGGCTTCGTGATCCCGCTCACCGTGCTGACCTTGGCGGTGTCGGTTTGGCGGCGTCCGGCAGCGGCCGCGGCAGGATGACAGCCCAGGCAATCAGGGCCAGCAGCCCCGCCTGAACCGGCAGCCGCAGCCACAACACCCACAGCGGCACATCGAAAAGATCGGGGCGCTGCAGCATGTAGACATGCGCGGGCGTGACCGCGACCGTCAACAGGAAGAGACCGATGCCGGCCGCATGTCGAGTCGGCTGCCAAAGCAGGGCGGCGGCACCCATCAGTTCAAAGCCCCCGCTGACCCACACCACCTCGCGTGGCCATGGCACCCACGGCGGCACGATGCGCATCTCGGCTTCCGTGAAGACGAAGTGCGCGACCCCGCCGATGGCAAACCACAGAAACACCACCGCAAGACCGATGTGGCGTACGGGACGGTGCGTGGGTCCGTGCTGCGACAAGCCCACCCTCGCCGCGCAAAGCCTACCAGCGCGCGCCGAACACCTGGCGCAGTTCGTCGATGCGTGTGGGGTCCAGTGGCGCCGCGACATGCTGGTTCAGCAGCCAAAGCCTGGCGGTTTCCTCCAGCTCTTCCAGCACCGCCATCGCTGCAGCCGGGGTCTCGTGCCACACATTCGGCCCCAACCGCTCCAGCATCAACGCGCGGATCGGCGTGCCACGCGTGCCGAAGTCGGTGATCGCCTGCGCGGCGGCTTCCGCCGATTCGAGCGCACCGGGCCGGTGGTAGCGGATCAGCGGCACATGGCCGACCTTCATCACGAAGTACGGCGTCAGCGCCGGCAGCAGTTCAGGCCAGCCGTCCCCGGCCATTTCAGCATCGGGCAGCAGGCTCAACGCCACGCAGTGCGTGGAGTGGGTGTGGATCACGCAGGCGGTGTCCGGATCGAAGCGCCGCGCCGCATCGTGGATGCGCGCATGCAAGGCGATCGTCTTGCTGGCCCGGTCGCCGCTGAGTTGCTGCAGCGTTGCATCCAGCCGCGCCAGCCGCGCCGGGTCCAGCAAGCCGAGGCAAGCATCGGTGGGGGTAACGAGATAGCCGCCGTCCGGCAGACGCAGGCTGATGTTGCCCGCGGTGGCATGCACGTAGCCGCGCTGGAACAAGCTCAGGCCGACGCGGCAGATGGCGTCGCGGGCCTCGGTTTCGGTCACACCGCGCTTCCTTCCTGGCTGGCCGCTGCCAGCTGGTCGAAGGCCTTGAAGAAGAAGTCGTCGCTGCCGAAGTTGCCCGACTTCAGCGCCAGGTGAACGGCACGCGACGCTCCGGCCCCAGGCTCCGAGCGCGGCAGCGGCGCCAGGCACCAGGGCACACCGGGGTCGATCTGCGGGCCGATCCGCATCTGCCGGATGCCGAGCGCCTGCACGCAGGCACCGGAAGTCTCGCCGCCGGCCACCACCAATTGGCCCACGCCGTGGTCGAACACCAAGCCGCGGGCGATGGCAGCCAGGCAGGCTTCGACCATCGCGCCGGCTGCATCGCCCCCCGCGTTGCTTCCGACAAGGCCTTGCACCGCTTTCACTGCAGCCGGTGCCGCGGTCGATGCGATCAGAACCGGGCCGCCCTGCTGACCGTTTGCCACCCGGGGCGCAGCCCAGGCCAACGCTTCGGCCACCACATCGTCGCCGGCCGCCACGCGCAGCGCATCGACCCGGAACATCGCGCCGCCGCGTTCCACGAACACGCGCACTTGAGCGTTGGTGGCCACCGAGCAGCTGCCCGAAACGATCGCCTGCGCGCCACTCGGCGGCGGCAGGCGCGACGCCTGCGGCGATGCCGACAAGCCGAAGTTGGCCGGCAGCGCGATCGCAACGCCAGAGCCTGCAGTCAACAGTGGCAGGTCGGCGAGTGCGGGGCCGATGCGCAGCAGGTCGTCGTTCGACACCGCGTCGACGATCGCGATGCCCACGCCTTCGCTGCGCAATTGCGCGATGCGTTGCCGCACCGCACCGGCGCCGCGCGCCACCACACGGTGGTCGATCAGTCCGACCCGGCGCCGGCACTGCGCCTGCATCACCCGCACCAAGTTGGCATCGGTCATCGGGGTCAGCGGGTGGTCCTTCATGCCGCTGTCGCTGAGCAGCCCGTCGCCGACGAACAGGTGGCCTTTGAACACCGTGCGGCCGTTGTCGGGGAACGCGGGTGTGGCAATCGTGAAATCGGTGCCCAGCGCATCCATCAAGGCCTCGGTCACCGGGCCGATGTTGCCCGCGGGCGTGCTGTCGAAGGTGCTGCAGTACTTGAAGTAGAACTGCTGCGCGCTGTGCTGCTGCAGCCAGCGCAGGGCCGCCAGCGACTGCGCCACCGCATCGGCCGCGGCAATGGTGCGCGACTTCAGCGCCACCACCACCGCATCCGTGCCCTCAGCCGCTTCTGCCTCGGGGATGCCGATGGCCTGCACCACCCGCATGCCGGCCCGCACCAGGTTGTTGGCGAGATCGGTGGCGCCGGTGAAGTCGTCGGCGATGCAGCCCAGCTTCAGGCTCATGGCCGTGCTTTCGGCGCCTGGGTACCTGGTAGCACCACACCCGGAAAGATCTTGATCACCGCGCTGTCGTCCTCGGCCGCAAACCCGGCGGTGGAAGCCTGCATGAACATCTGGTGTGCGGTCGATGCCAGCGGCAGCGGAAACTTCGAAGACCGCGCCATGTCCATCACCAGCCCCAGGTCCTTGACGAAGATGTCCACCGCCGACAGCGGCGTGTAGTCACCGGCCAGCACATGGGCCATGCGGTTCTCGAACATCCAGCTGTTGCCGGCGCTGTGGGTGATCACCTCGTACAGCGCTGCCGGGTCCACGCCTTGGCGCAAGCCGAGCGCCATCGCCTCGGCCGCAGCCGCGATGTGCACCCCCGCCAGCAACTGGTTGATGACCTTGACGGTGCTGCCGGCGCCCGCGGTGTGGCCGAGCCGGTAGACCTTGGCGGCCATCTCGTCGAGCACGCTGCCGACCGCCGCATAGGCTTCGGGCCGGGCCGCGCTCATGATCGTCATCTGCCCGCTGGCGGCCTTGGCCGCGCCGCCGCTGATCGGCGCGTCGATGTAGAAGATGCCCTTGGCCGCGAGCCGGTACTCGAAGTCGATCGAGACCCGCGGGTCGACGGTGGAACACATCACGAACACGCTGCCCGGCCGCATCGACGCCACTGCACCGTCCTTTCCCGATTCGTTGCCGGTGTCGGGGCCGAACAACACCGCTTCGGTTTGAGCTGCGTTGACCACCACGCTGATCAGGATGTCGCAGGCTTGCGCCACCTCGGCCGGCGTGTCGCAAGCAATGCCGCCTTGCGCCGCAAACGCCTGTGCCGCGCCGGGCCGCGCGTCGCAGACATGCAGCTCGTGGCCCTTCGACCGCAGGGTGGCGGCCATGCCGCTGCCCATGGCGCCGAGTCCGATCAACCCAATTGCGCGTCCCATGTCGGGTGTCCTCTGCTTCGTGTCTCGTGTCTTGCGCAGCGGTGGTTCAGCGCCACAAGCGGCAGCTGGCCCGTGCGGCGCCATCGGCCATCGCCCGCAGCTTGGCCCAGACGATCGCCGGTTCGACCAAGCCATCCCCGGCAAAGGTCGAGAATCCGCAGTCCGACCCGGCCATCACCCGTTCGCGGCCGACGATGGTGGCAAAGCGTTCGATGCGCTGCGCCACCAGCTCCGGGTGCTCGATGTAATTCGACGACGACTGGATCACGCCCGGGATCAGGATCTTGTCACCCGGAATACTCGACTTCATCGCCTCGAACACCGCCCATTCGTGCGCATGCCGTGGGTTGGCGGCTTCGAATTGCAGCGCTTGCGGCCGCGCGGTCATCACCGCCTCGAAGATCAGCTTCAGATCGATGTCGCGGTGGTGCGGGCCTTCGTAGTTGCCCCAGCACAGGTGCAGGCGAAGGCGGTCGGGCGGCAGGTCGCGCAGGGCGTGGTTCAGGGCTTCGATCTGCTCGTGCACATGGGCCAGAAACTGCGCATCGCTTTCGTTCTTGAAGGCCACATGCCGGCCCATCGCCAGGTCGGGGCAGTCGATCTGCAGGATCAGACCGGCTTCGACGATCGTGCGGTATTCGTGGCGCATCGCCTCGGCCAGCGCTTCCAGATACGCCGCATGGGAGGGGTAATGCCGGTTGGGCTGAAAGACCGCGATCACGCCCGGCGAGGCCGCATTCATGAAGGCTTCGGGGCCGTCGTCATCGCCAGCATCCGGATCACCGCCAACCGCGTCGGCGATGGCGGCCTGCAGATGCGCGATGTCCTGCCGCAGCGGGCGATCGTTGCGCAAGGCGATCGGGCCGGTGCAGCAAGGCCGGTGGATCTTCACCGCCCCTTCGCGGCGCCGCATCAAACGACCCAGATAGTCCGGAAAGTCTTCCAGATCGGCGCCCCGCACCGGCGCGCTGTCTCCACTGAAGCCGCTGAAGCGGTCCTTGATGTAGTTGGCATAACCGACCTTGGACTGCTCGCCGTCGCTGACCGTGTCGACGCCGGCTTCGCGCTGGCGGCGCACCACATCGGCCACCGCAACCTGCATCGCCGCATCGAAGGCGTCCTCATCGACCGCTTCGCCGCCTTCGCGGCGCGCCAGCAAGTCGACCACCGACTGAGGGCGCGGCAGCGAGCCGACATGGGTGGTGCGGATGCGGCTGGTGGAGGTCTTCATTGGCGGCTCAATCCGGCAGCACGGCCACGCCATCGGCATCGAAACCGGCCCCGCGCGCCACCGCTTGCTCGGCGAGGGAGCGGTCCCACATCACGCGGCCGGGGGTCTTGCCGCCCAGCACTGAAATCAGCAAGCCACCGTGTTGTGCGTCGTCACCATCCAAGCTGCGAAAAGCGCGGTGCACGAATGGCGGCACGCTGATGGTGTCGCGTGGACCGAGGCAGACGGTGTGCACCTGGCCGCCTTTGCCGTCGCCTGTCCCCTCAGGGGCGCCATCGATCCAGCTGACCTCCCACCGTCCGGCTTGCACGATGAAGACTTCCTCGCTGTCATGGCAGTGCATGGCCGCGCCGCAGCCGCGGGGCGCAACGATGAAGTCGACATGAAAGTTCTCTGCCGCAGCGACCTTCGGCTTCCAGGCCGGGTCGCTGCCGACGCCTGAACCGATCACGCTGTAGAGCGTGCGCTCATGCCCCGGCACTGCCGTGTCGACGAAAGCCTTCGGACTGGCCGGCACCTCACCCCAGCGCGCAATCCGCGCTTCCATGTCCGCAGGCGAGCAGGGCCGCGAAGGCACCACATGCGCTTGCCAGTTGCGTTCAAGTTCAGACAGTTCCATAGCGTGCGAATCCACCAAGAAGAGCCGCGCAACCGGCTTCGCCGGGCCGCAGGCGTAGCGCCCCCTCGGGGGGCAGCGACCGCCAGGGAGCGTGGGGGTTCAATTCCTCTAGCCCTTCACCGCTCCGGCGGTCAGCCCGGTGATGATCTGCTTGGCTGCGACGAAGGTGAAGATCAGCGGCGGCAATGCGATCAACAAACCCGCCGCCATGATCTTGCCCCACTCGACCCCGGTGTCGGTGATGTAGTTGCTGATTGCCGCCGGCAGTGTTCGGGTGACGCGGTTGGTGAGGATGAAGCTCAGGATGAACTCGTTCCACGCCAGGCGGAAGGTGAAGATGGCCGCAGCCGCCAAACCTGGTTTCAACAAAGGAAGCACGATCTTCCAGAACACCCGAAACGGCCCGCAGCCGTCGATGGCGGCGGCTTCTTCGAGCTCGATCGGCAGTTGGTCGATGAAGCCGTACAGCAGCCAGATCGTGAACGGCAGGTTCAGCGCCACATAGACCAGCACCACCCCAGAGAGCGTGTCGCCGATGCCCCAGGCAGTCCAGATCACGAACACCGGCACTGCCAGCACCGCGGGCGGCAGGGTGCGCAGGATCAGGGTCGAATAGCTCAGCGGGTCTCTGCCCAAAAATCGAAAGCGCGCCATCGCATAGGCGCACATGGTGCCCAGCATCAAGGTGATCAGGGTGGCCGCGATCGAAATCTTCAGGCTGTTGAGCATGTAGCGGTCGATGTGGCCGTCGACGATCACGCTGCGGTAGTTGTCCATCGTCGGCACGATCAACCACGACCAGTTGGTGTCGAAGATCTGCGACTGCGTCTTGAACGAGGTCAGCGCCAGGATCACCATCGGCAGCAGGCAGATGGCGGCCAGCAGGGTCAGCACCGCATAGTGCAGCGGCGAGCCTTTCGGAGGTGTTTCTACCGCAGTGCTCATGGCTTGCTCATCGACGCGTCGATGCCTTCAACGGGTTGGCAATCAGCAAAACCGCCAGCGACAACACCGAAACGATCACCAGCAACAGGATCGACAGCGCCGCCGAGTACCCGAGCTTCTGGCTGATGAACGCGGCCTTGAAGATGTGCAGCGAAAAGAGTTCCGTGCTCTGCCCCGGCCCGCCGAAGGTCATCACATAGATCACCTCCAGGCCGCGGAAGCCGTCGATCATGCGCGCCAGCAGGGTCACGATCAGGATCGGTTTGATGATCGGCAGCTTGACGCGAACGATCTGCTGCCACCAGTTGGCGCCGTCGATGCGCGCGGCTTCCATCACGCTGCTGTCCAGGCCTTGCAGCCCGGCCAGCACCATGATCAGCACGAACGGGGTCCATTGCCAGATGTCGGTGATGACCATCGCCGTGAACGCGGTCGCCGGTTCGGCCAGCCAGGCTTGCGGTGCGATGCCGATCGCGCCCAGCCACAGGTTGATGGGCCCGAAGCTGGCATCGAACAGGTAGCGCCAGATCAGCCCGACGCAGATCGGCGCGATCATCATCGGCAACACGAAGATGGTGCGGAAAAAGCGCATGCCGCGCACCGGCTTCTCGAGAAACAAGGCCAGCGCGATGCCCAGCACCATCTCGCTGACGACCGCGATCGCCACGAACGCGATCGTCACGCCCATCGAGGTCCAGACCTGCGGCGACTGCAACATCTGCACATAGGCGGCCAAGCCGACAAACTGCGCCGTGCTGGCGAAGTCGGTGCCCATCGGCCAGTCGTAGAAACTGAGCCGCACCGCGTCGATGATCGGGTACAGCAGCCCGAAGGCCATCACCAGCACCGCCGGCAGGATGTAGACATACGGCACCAGCTTCGCCACCCGCGCTTTGGCCGGCGCGCGCAGAGGCCCTGGCGCAGTCAGGACTGCGCCGGGGCCCAGCACCTCAGGTGGGGAAGCGGCGCTCAATGCCGCACCATCACGCGGCCGCCAACGCGGTGGTGCACAGGCTCGACAACATCAGCTCTTCAGCCACCCACCTTTGCGGACGACTGCGGCGACGTCTTCGACCACCGCATCCAGCGCCACCTTCGCCGATTTCTCGCCGCTGACAGCCGCAGGCAGCGCCAGCCCCAAGATCTGCTGGCTGATCTGGTCCCACTCGGGGATCAGCGGGCGCCAGTCGGGGTTGCAGATCTTCAGGCTCTCGCGCAGCGCCGGCACTTCGATGGCGTACTTCTTGGCCATCTCGGGTGCGTCCAGCGTGCTGACGCGGTTGACGTTGCCACCAGCCAGCGCGATCTTCAGGTCGGACTTCTTGCTGGTCATCCACTGCATGAACAGGAACGCGGCTTCCTTGTTCTTGGAGTTCTTCGGAATCGCCATCGCAAAACCGCCGCTCTGCGCCGAATGCACCGAGCCCTTCGGGTGCAACGCATAGCCGACCTTGCCGACCACCTTGCTCTTGGCCGGGTCCTGTGCCGGGCCGAAGACCGAGATCGAGTCCAGGTACATCGCCGCCTGGCCTTGCAGGAAGGCGTTTTGCATCTCGCCGAAGCCATAGCTGGCGATGCCCGGTGGCCCGGTGTCGACGATCTCCTTCAGGATATTGGCCGCGCGCTGCCCCTGCAGGTTGTTGAAGGTCGGGCGCCAGTTGGCGTCGAAGACCTCGCCGCCATTGGGTGACAGGTGCAGCAACCACGCCGCGGTGACCTGGTGGCCGGTCTGGCCGCGCGAAGTCAGGCCGCCGATGCCTTCCTTGTCCTTGATCTGGTGGCAGGCCTTCAGCAGGTCGTCATAGGTCTTCGGCACCGCGATCTTGTGCTTTTCGAACAGGTCGGTGCGGTAGGCCAGCACGCCCGTCTCGGCGCCGAACGGGATGCCGTAGGGCTGCGCGCCGGGACCGGGCAGGTACATCTTCGGCCCGCCCACCAACGCGTTGGTGTCCCAGTACTTGGGAATGATGTCTTTCTGGTCCCAGGACGGGTCGGCGAGCGCAGCATTGCTGAAGTACGGGTTCAGCGGCTCGATCAGGTTCTTGGCAACGTACTCGGTCTTCCACATCACCACATAGACGATCACGTCGTAGTCGCCGCCGCCGGGCTTGGCCATCTCCAGAACCTGCTTGTCCTTCATGCGCAGGTACTGCATCTTGTCGCGCTCGACCTTGATGCCGGTTTCGGCCGTGAACTCGGCGAACAGTTTCTCGGCCTGGTCGTAGTGCGGGTGGGCCGGGAAGTTGATGACGATCGACTGGCCCTTGTACTTGGCGTAACGGTCCTGGGCCATCGTGTGCACCCACGGGCCGAACGCTGCGGTGGCGGCAGCGCCCTGGATCAATTGGCGTCTCTTCATGGTCGGTTTCCTTACTGCTGGGGTGTGAACGAACGGGTAAAGGGGTTCGGGCTGCGGCCGACTTCAGACTGCGGCCGTGTTGAGGCATCGGCCATGCGGGCCGGGCTCGAAGGCGTAGACGCTGGCCAGTGGCGCATGGGCGGTGATGCGGCTGCCCACCAGGCCACTGTGGTTGCCGGGTGCTGTCAGCATGATCTCCCTGAGGCCGCCTTCGTCGTCGCCGCCGTTGTTGCCGCGTTGATCGGCAACCCGCTGCTGGGCTTGATCGCCATCGGGCAGCGAGCAGCTCAGCACGCTTTCGGTGCCCAGGTATTCGCAGACATCGACCTGCAGTGTCAGTTGCAATGCTTCGCCGCTGTCGCTTTCCAGCGACCCGTCGCTGCCAACCGCGACCCCGCCGATGCGCAGCGCCTGCGGGCGAATGCCCAGGGTCAAGGACTTGCCCAGCATCGGCCGCACCGCGGCCTGCATCTCGGGCGGCACGGCGCAAACCACATCGGGGCCGACGAAGCGCAGAGCGCCGTTGCGTTCGGTCACGGTGGCATCCAGAAAGTTCATCGTCGGGCTGCCGATGAAGCCGGCCACGAACTGGTTCACGGGCCGGTTGAAAACCTCGTCGGGGCTGCCCATCTGCTGGATGCGGCCCTGGTCCATCACCACGATCCGGTCGGCGAGTGTCATCGCTTCGATCTGATCGTGGGTGACGTAGACCGTGGTCTTGCCCAGGCGCCGGTGCAGCAAGGCGATTTCGATCCGCATGTGGCCGCGCAGTTTGGCGTCCAGGTTCGACAAGGGCTCGTCGAACAAGAACACCTTCGGTTCGCGCACGATCGCGCGCCCCATCGCCACGCGTTGGCGCTGGCCACCCGACAATTCCTTGGGCTTGCGCTTGAGCAGATGCTGGATGCTCAGCACGTTGGCCGCGGCTTCGACCCGGCGCGTGATCTCGGCCTTGGGCGTGCCCGCCAGGTCGAGCGCAAAGCTCATGTTCTGCGCCACATCCATGTGCGGGTAAAGCGCGTAATTCTGGAACACCATCGCGATGTCCCGGTCGGCCGGGGTGGCGGCGGTGACATCACGGCCGTCGATGACGATCTGGCCCGACGACGGGGTCTCCAGCCCCGCGATCATGCGCAGGGTGGTCGACTTGCCGCAACCCGATGCGCCCACCAGTACGATGAATTCACCGGCTGCGGCCGACAGGCTCATTTCCTGAACGACCTGCACGTCGCCGAAGCGCTTGGCGATTTGCCGTAGTTCCAGGTAGCTCACTGCTTGAGGTCCGATGGTGAAAGGCGTGGCATCGAAGCACCCAGCCGCTGTCTGCGTACGCGGAAACCAGGCGATCCATCAGGCAACCGCTCGGCCGCTCGTCCGCAAGCCCGATCGATCATCATACGAATGGCGACCAAGCCCCAGCCATCGGGGTAAACCCAAAGCAAACGGCGCCTCGTGGGCGCCGTTGGTGGGTCAGCGTGACGCGCTACCTACCGCGCGCCCGTCCTTTTGCGGGCCGACTGCAACCCGACCAGACCGGCAATCCCCAGCGCCATCAGCAACAGGGTCGCGGGCTCGGGCACCGCGGCGGTGATGCTGCTGTTGCTGATTTGCAGTGCAATGGTGTTGTCTGCCGAATCCAGGAACAACACGTTCGAGAAGGTCAACGGGCTGATGCCCGCCGCCGGCACGTCGAACAGAATGCGAGCGAGGATGCCGCTGCCGCTGACTCCAGGCACCGGGCCGATCAACGAATCGATCACGAACGACACCGTGCCGGTGGTGTTGTTGACCGTGCCACCGCCGAAAAAGGTGCCGCCGCCTGCGGACAGAAAGCTGCCCTCGGTTGCAGGCACAGCCTGCAGCACCGCTGGGTTGAACGACAGTGAGAACTGAAACGCGTAGAGATCGACGATGTCGGTGATGCGAATGTCCAGCGCCAGCGGCGCGCCCGCCACCGCGCTTGCGGGGCTCGCGGTGATGGACAGAACCGGCACCGCCTGGGCCGACTGCATCGCGCCCAGCGACATCAGGGAAACCAGCGCGACCGCGCCCAGAAATCGCTTGCTTGGGTGGGAAATGCTCATGTGGATTCCTTGTGGTGGTGAATGAAGAAGGCCAGGCACGGTGCAGGGCATCGGCTCGCCTGCTGTGGCGTCATGGAGTGGGCTCGAACGCTGTTTGCGCCTGCCAGCTTTCGATGGCACGCACCAGGTCGGACATCCCCACCGGGCCGGCTTCATTGCGCTCGAAAACCTGACGCACTTGATCGCCCTGCTGCAGCCGCAGGACCGTCCAGTCGCCATCGGCAAGTTGCGGGTTCTGGTAGCTGTCTCGCCAATCATAGAAGCCGCGCGTGATGGCTTGCTTCGCCAACGCATCGAAGTCGGCGGCAGCGATGGTGGCGCGTGAGCGCACATCAGCGGTGCCGTGGCGCGCATTTCCGGTCACCGTGTGGGCAACCGTGCCGTTCCGGTGCAACACCAGCAGCGACCCGCTGGCGCAACCGAAGCAGCCGCGCTCCAGTGCAATTTCAGTGATGTCGGCCACTGCCGGTGCCGGTGCCGAAGCGATGGCACTGGCAGCGCCCGCGGGGGCTTGGGTGCCCGGCGATCCGGCAGCCGTGCAAGCCGCTGTTCCTGCGCCGCCAATGCCCACCAAGCCGATCGCCATCACGAACCTCAACCCGTGGGGGCGGCTCGCTGCGTGCGGGGTGGCGGTGGCTGAAAGTCCGGACATCGGCCTTGTGCGTGGTCTGATCGGAGTGCGGCGTGCGGATGGTAGCGGCGGCATCGCATCTTGCAGCCCCAACCCGGATCGACCCAGCCCCTGATACGGGGGGGTGCGTGTCGATGACCGCATGCAACTTGCTCGAACTTGCTCGAAGATGTCGCCCGGCTCGCCAGTCACCGCCGACGGGCGCAGCGACCCGGCACGACTTCTGCATATTCAACTTCCACCCTGAACCCGGACGCCCCCCACGCCATGCAGCCGACCTCCAACACCCGCCTCAGCGCTTTCCCCAGCGCTTGCGCGCAAGCCGATCGATCGACCCGGCGCGGGTCGCTGCCCGCGCGTCTGGCGCGAAACTCGCTCGTGCTCACTGCGGTGTTGACGATGGCCGCTGCAGCCGGCGCCCAGACCTCGACACGCATCGCGGCGCCTGCCGCTGCGCAGCGCACCGCTGCGGTGGCTGCAGCCGACCGCAGCGCTGCGATGTCGCACCCGACCCGCGCGCTATGGGTCGACCTGCGCGGCGTGCGCCCGGCCGTGTCGGCTCGCGGCGCACGGCCTTCCTTGCAACCCACCCGCGCGCGCAGCCTGACGCTGGACCGCGCCAGCATCGCCGCGATCGCCGCGGCTGCCCCGGCAGAGCGCACCGCCGCAGCGCGCAGCAACCCGCTGGTGCTGTCGCTGCCCGACCCGGCTGGCGGCTTCCAGCGCTTTGCGATCGTCGACTCGCCGGTGATGGAAGCGGGTCTGGCGGCCAAACACCCCGACATCCGCACCTATGCCGGGCGCGGCATCGACGACCCCAGCGCCTCGATCCGCATGGACATCACGCCGCTCGGCCTGCATGCCTCCGTGCGCTCGCAAAACGGAGCCTGGTACATCGACCCGTACTTCCATCTGGACGACAGCGTCTATGTCAGCTACTTCCGGCGCGATCTGGTCAACAGCAGGCCGGCCTTCGACGAGAAGGTGATCGAAGAAGCGCAGGTGTCGCTGGCGCGCAGCACCTACCATGCAGGCGACCGCGTGCAGGTCCGGGCCATCGGCTTCGCGCCGAACGCGCGGGTGACTGTGACCACCCGCAGCGCGGGCTCGGCTGCCGCTTTGCAGAGCGTGGTCGCGGTGGCGAATGCCGAAGGCGTGGTCCATGCCACCGTGCAAGCCGACCCGTCGCGTGCGCTGGGAAGCTTCGAGGTCGTGATCAGCGACGGCCGCACCAGCGCCATGTCCAATTACGTCGTGGTGGCCGACAAGGTGGCGCTGGATGCCGCGGTCGGCAACCAGCTGCGCACCTACCGGCTGGCGCTGGTGACCGATCCGGCCTACGCCACCTACTTCGGCGGCTCAGCCAACGTCACCGCTGCCAAGGTGACGCTGATCAACCGCGTGACCCAGGTCTATGAAGACGAAACCTCGATCCACATGGTGCTGGTCAACGCCAACGACCGGCTGAACCTGGACACCGCAGCGCAGATGACCGGCGCCAACGGACCCTGCGGCGGCGCGGCCTGCTACACAGCCACCCAAGCCAGTTCCTGCGGCAGCCAGACCTTGAGCCGCACCCGCATCGTCACCGGTTTGCTGATCGGCGCGCGCAATTTCGACATCGGCCACATCGGGCTCGGTGTCAACGGCGGCGGCGTCGCGAGCCTGGGTGTGGTCGGGCGCCAGAACAAGGCGCAGGGCTGCACGGGCATTCCGACGCCGGTCGGCGATTTCTTCGCGGTCGACTATGTGGCGCACGAGATGGGGCACCAGTTCTCGGGCAACCACACCTTCAACGGCACGATCAGCAATTGCTCGGGCGGCAACCGAAGCAGCGGCAATTCGGTGGAACCCGGTAGCGGCTCGTCGATCATGGCCTACGCCGGCATCTGCGGCACCGACAACCTTCAGAACCACAGCGACCCGTATTGGTCGCAGCGCAGCTTCGACGAGATCACCACTTACACCTCGGGCGCCGAAACCAACATCAGCGAAGTGCAGATCGGTGCGCTGACCGGCTACACCACCAACGGACAGCAGTTCCAGTTGCGCTTCAACGGGGTCGATTCCGCTCCGATCATTCGCGGCACCAACTTCACCACGGCCGGTGTCCGGGCGGCCATCGAAGGCATCGCCGGCTGGCCAGCGGGCGCCACCGCCGCGGTCAGCACCCTGACCGACAACGCCTTCACAGTGACCTTCGGCGGCACGCTGGCGGGGGTGGATGTGAGCGAGCTGGAGCTGGTCAATTGCAGCGGCGGCTGCACCGGCTACATCGGCGAAGTGGACCAGGGTGGGCCGACCAAGCGCAACGGCGCCATCAGCCCGACCGGCAACGCCATCCCGGTGGTCACCGTGCCTTCGGGCTTCGTGATCCCGGTGCGCACGCCGTTCGCCCTGACCGGCAGCGCATCGGATGCCGATGCGGGCGACATCCTGAGCTACCTGTGGGAGCAGAACGACCGCGGCGCAGGCGCGGGCACCAGCCTGATCAGCAACACCAAGCTCGACGGCCCGCTGTTCAGGCAGTTCGGCACGCGCGCACTGGTCGACAACGCGGCAGCGATCTTGTACAGCTCGCCGGGGCAGAACGCGGTCAACAGCAACCCGACGCGCGTGTTCCCCGATCTGCCACAGCTGCTGGCGAACAATACCAATGCGGAATCCGGCAGCTGCCCGGCCGCAGCAGGGACTCCCACGGGAGAACAGATCGACTGTTTCTCGGAGTTCCTGCCCACCGCCGCCTATGTCGGCTTCGGCACCAACTCGTCACCCGCTTCGTTGAACATGAAACTGACCGTGCGCGACGGCAGGGGCGGGGTCAACAGCGCCACGTCCACGCTGACGCTGGCACCGGCGGCCGGGCCGTTCCTGGTGACTTATCCCAACACCGCGCTGACGCTGGACAGCGGCAGCACCCAGACAGTGACCTGGGATGTGGCGGGCACCAACCTGCCGCCGGTGTCCACGGCCAATGTGAAGATCAGCCTGTCCGTGGATGGTGGCCACACCTACCCGTACCTGCTGGACGCCAACGCGCCCAACACCGGCAGCCGTGCCGTGACGGTGCCGCTGGTGGCCAGCAGCACCGCGCGCATCAAGGTCGAAGCGGTGGGCAATGTGTACTTCGACATCTCGAACGCCGACTTCTCGATCAAGCTGCTGGGTGATGCCGACGGCAATGGCTTCGTGACCTGCGCCGACCTGGCGCTGGTGCGCTCGAAGCTGGGGCTTGCTGCGGGTCAGCCCGGTTATGTCGCGCAGGTGGACGTCAACGGCGACGGGGTGATCGACATCCGCGACATCACCTTCATCACGAAGCGACTGGTATCGAGCACACGTTGCGGTTCTTGAGCCCCCACGCTCCCTGACGGTCGCTGCCCCCCAAGGGGGCGCTGGCCTGCGGCCCGGCAAAGCCGGTTCCGCGGCTCCACTTGGTCTTCAGACCACGCCCTCGCTTGCGGGGCGTTTTTGTTTCAGCTTGTCGGGTTCGTGTCCAGGGTTTCGCCCGATGGTTGCCGTTTGAGCCGCCGCCTACTCTGCCCGCGCCGATGCACCGATGAACAAGCAGGAGACACGAGATGAACAACCGCCGCACCTTGCTGGGTACTTTCACGACCCTGGCCGCCGCAGCCGCCTTGTGTCTGCCGATGGCCGCAGCGCAAGCGCAGACCAAGCTGAAGTGGGCGCATGTCTACGAGACATCCGAGCCCTTTCACAAGAACGCGGTCTGGGCCGGTGAAGAACTCAAGAAACGAACGAACGGGCGCTATGAAATCCAGGTGTTTCCGGCCAGCAGCCTGGGCAAGGAGTCCGATATCAACCAGGGCCTGACGCTCGGCACGGTCGACATCATCTACACCGGTGCCAGCTTTGCCGGGCGCAGCTACCCGCCGCTGTCGGTCACGTATTTCCCTTTCATCTTTCGCGACAGCGAACACCTGCTGAAGTACGCCAAGAGCGATGTCTTCAAGGAACTGTCCAAAGGCTACGACGACAAGACCGGCAACCACATCCTGGCGCTGACCTATTACGGCGCGCGCAATGTCACTTCCACCGAATCGAAACCGGTGCGCACACCCGAAGACATGAAGGGCCTGAAGATCCGCGTGCCCGATGCGCCGGCCTATCTGGCGTTCCCGAAGGCACTCGGCGCCAACGCCACACCGATCGCCTTTGCCGAGGTTTACTTGGCGCTGCAGAACGGCACCGTCGACGCGCAGGAAAACCCGCTGCCGACGATCGAAGCAAAGAAGTTCTACGAGGTGCAGAAAAACATCTCGCTGACCGGCCACATCATCGATTCGCTGCTGACGATCGTTTCGCCCACGGTCTGGAACAAGCTGTCGGCCGACGACAAGAAAGTGATGACCGAGGTGATGCAAGAAGCCGCCGACAAAACCGGGCGCGAGATCATCGCGTCGGAGAACCGACTGGCCGACGAGTTCAAGAAGAAGGGCAACAACGTCATCGTGGTCGACAAGAACGCCTTTCGCGAAGCGGTGCTGAAGAATGCCAAGCCCACCGACTTCGGCTACCGCCAGCAGGATTACGACCGGATCGTGAACATCAAATAGCCCTTACGCTCCCCGACGGTCGCTGCCCCCCGAGGGGACGTTCGCCTGCGGCCCGGCGAAGCCGGTTCCGCGGCTCCACTTGATCGAAAAAATCCACGTTGGGGCTAACGGCATGAGCGCATCGACAGTCGGTTCCGGCCCTTCCGGTGGCAATGATGACGAGCGCTCTATCGACGAGCACGGCCATCTGCGGATGGCCGACGAGGTGGTCGACCTGTCCGACACGATCTTCGAAGGCTGGATCGCACTGGCGATTTTCTGGCTGCTGGGTCTGACGGTTTTCTACCAGTTCGTCACCCGCTATGTGATGAACGACTCGGCCGCCTGGACCGAAGAGATCGCGCGCTATCTGCTGATCGGGGTGGTCTTCATCGGCGTCGCGGTTGGCGTGGCAAAGAACAACCAGATCCAGGTCGACTTCTTCTACCGCCACATGCCGTTGTGGATGGGCAAGTGGTTGTCGCGAGCGGTGGATGTGCTGCGCACCGCCTTCCTCGCCGCCGCATCGGTGATGACGGTGCAGATGATGTTGAAGATCGGCGGCAACACCCGCATGACGATCGTCGACGCACCGATGAATCTGGTCTACGGCATGGTGTTGTTCGGTTTCGTCGCGATGACGTTTCGGTCGGTGCAGGTGCTGTGGCGTCACTGGCGGCGCGGCTACAGCGTGCTGGAACGACCACTGACCAGCCTGCAGGACCACTAGGAAGAAACGTGCCCCCACGCTCTCTTCGTTCGCTGCCCCCCGAGGGGGCGCACCCCGGCTTTGGGCGGCCATGCGCCCGGGTGGTCGTGCCCCCACGCTCTCTTCGTTCGCTGCCCCCCGAGGGGGCACACCCCGGCTTTGGGCGGCCATGCGCCAGGGTGGTCGAATGCTGAAGATCTTCTTCCTGCTGTTCATGGCCGGCGGTGTGCCGGTGGCGATCGCGATGGCCGGCGCGTCGCTGGCCTTCATCTTTCTGTCGGGCGACCTGCCGCCGTTCGCGGTCATCCACCGCATGGTCGGTGGCATCGACAGCTTTCCGCTGTTGGCGGTGCCCTTCTTCATCCTGGCCGGCAACCTGATGAACAACGCCGGCATCACCACCCGCATCTTCGACTTCGCACTCGGGCTGGTGGGCTGGATGCGCGGCGGGCTCGGCCATGTGAACGTGCTCGCTTCGGTGATCTTCGCGGGCATGAGCGGCACCGCCATCGCCGATGCGGCGGGGCTCGGCACGATCGAGATCAAGGCGATGAAGGAGCATGGTTACTCGACCGAATTCGCGGTCGGCGTGACCGCGGCGTCGGCCACGCTCGGGCCGATCATTCCGCCGAGCCTGCCGTTCGTGATCTACGGAATGATGGCCAACGCCTCGGTCGGCGCGCTGTTTCTGGCAGGCATCCTGCCCGGTGTGCTGCTGACGGTGTTGATGATGCTGACCGTCACCTGGTATGCCCACAAGAACCAGTGGGGCGGCGATGTCGGCTTCGACAGCCGCCGCTTCCTGAAAGCGGCGATGGAGCTGGCGCTGGTGGTGGCCTGGCCGGTGCTGCTGTGGGTGGCAGTGAAAAAGCTCGGTGCGCCGGCGCAGCTGACGGTGTTCGGCGGGCTGGCGTCGCTGTTCGTGCTGGACCGCATCTTCCGCTTTCAAGCGCTGTTGCCGATCATGACCCCGGTGCTGCTGATCGGCGGTATGACAACGGGGTTGTTCACCCCGACCGAAGGCGCCATCGCAGCCTGCGTCTGGGCGATGTTCCTGGGCCTGGTCTGGTACCGCACGCTGAGCGTGAAGATGTTCGTCAAGGTCTGCCTGGACACGGTGGAAACCACCAGCACCGTGCTCTTCATCGTGGCTGCGGCATCGATCTTCGGCTGGATGCTGACCTACACCGGTGTCACCACCGAGATCGCCGCCTGGGTCTTGGGTTTCACCGACAAAGCCTGGGTGTTCCTGCTGCTGGCCAACCTCTTGATGCTGTTCGTCGGCTGTTTTCTGGAGCCCACCGCGGCGATCACGATCCTGGTGCCGATCCTGCTGCCGATCGCCACCCAACTGGGCATCGATCCGGTGCACTTCGGCTTGGTGATGGTGCTGAACCTGATGATCGGCTTGCTGCACCCGCCGATGGGCATGGTGCTGTTCGTTCTGGCGCGGGTGGCAGGCCTGAGCTTCGAGCGCACGACGATGGCGATCCTGCCCTGGTTGATTCCGCTCTTGCTGGCGCTGGTCATCATCACCTATGTGCCGGCGATCGTGCTGTGGTTGCCGCGGATGTTCTACTGAGGACTCGCAGTCCACAACGGACGGAGAGGACACACCCATGTTGAAAGGATCCTGCCTCTGCGCCCGCGTGCAATTCGACATCCTGCAGACGCCAACCGAGCCCACGGCCTGTCACTGCAGGCAATGCCGCAAGCAGACCGGTCACTGCCTGGTTTCGGCCGAGGTGCCGAAGTCGGCGGTGGTGGTGACAACGGGCACCGATCATCTGCGCTGGTATTCGTCGTCCGAGAACGTGCGACGCGGCTTCTGCGCCACCTGCGGCTCGACCCTGTTCTGGGAGCCGTTGCTGCGCGACTGGACATCGGTGGCGCTGGGCGCGATCGACGGCGATACCGAACTGCAATTGAAGCGGCACATCTTCGTTTCGCAGAAGGGTGACTATTACGGGCTGGACGATGGGCTGCCGCAAAACGATCGATAGCCGGACCACTGGCCTCGGCCATCGGCGTCGTCCGGAGCCCGTCCGCAGCCGTTGGCTTTCGATGCAGTCCTTGCTGACATGAATCCGGATGTC
>JBBSPW010000003.1:0-66298 GCA_038258365.1 Burkholderiales bacterium
AAGCCCACGCGCTTCGAGGTCAAGTTGCTGGGGGTGATGTGATGACGGCGACCCTGCCCCCCGAGGTTGCGACCAATCCCGCCCGGCTGGAGGATGTGTTGCTGGCGGTGCCTCGAGGGTTCTGCGCCGGGGTCGACCGCGCCATCGAAATCGTCGAGCGCGCCCTGGCCAAGCACGGCGCGCCGATTTATGTGCGCCACGAGATCGTCCACAACACCTATGTCGTCAACGACTTGAAGGGCAAGGGCGCGATCTTCATCGAGGACCTGGCCGATGTGCCACCGGGTGCCACGCTGGTGTTCAGCGCGCATGGGGTGAGCCAGCAAGTGCGCGCCGAAGCCGCACAGCGTGGCTTCAATGTGTTCGACGCCACCTGCCCGCTGGTCACCAAGGTGCATGTGGAAGTGGCCAAGCTGGCTCGCGAAGGCTATGAGTTCATCATGATCGGCCACAAGGGACACCCCGAGGTCGAAGGCACGATGGGGCAGCTGAAGGAAGGCATCTATCTGGTCGAAGACGTGGCCGATGTGGCCAGTGTGTGCCCGCGCGGCGACAAGCTGGCTGTGGTGACCCAGACCACCTTGAGCGTGGACGACGCGGCGCAGATCCTGGCCGAGGTCAAGCGCTGCTTTCCGCAGGTGCGCGAGCCGAAGAAGCAGGACATCTGCTATGCCACGCAAAACCGCCAGGACGCGGTCAAGCTGATGGCACCGGCGGTGGATATCGTGATCGTGGTGGGCAGCCCCACCAGCAGCAACAGCAACCGCTTGCGCGAATTGGCCGAGCGGCTGGGTACGGTTGCCTACATGGTCGAAGGCGCGCACGATCTGCAAAGCGCGTGGTTCGAAGGCCGCAGCCGAGTGGGTTTGACCGCGGGTGCATCGGCGCCCGATGTGCTGGTGCAGCAGGTGATCGCCAAGCTGCGCGAGCTGGGTGCCACCGGCATCCGCAACATGGACGGGGTGGTCGAGCGCGTGCGATTCCCGCTGCCGCGCGGGCTGGGCGACCGCAGCATGGCCGAAGGCGCCTCGTCGCGATCGTGAAGGCGCTGCGGCCGTCGCGGTCGACGCGCCAACTCAGCACCAGCGGCGCCCCAGGGCGCCGTTTTATCGTTCCTCATTGAATGCGTTGGCCTTGCGCCAGCCGGCTGGAGACCCCCCCATGATCGATCTGAACCTGCTGCGCCGCGACCTCGAAGGCGTGGTCGCCCAACTGCAGCGCCGCAAGAACCCGCAACCCTTCCTGGACGTGGACCGCTTCACGCATCTGGAAGCCGAGCGCAAGCGCATCCAGATCGGCACCGAACAACTGCAGGCGCGCCGCAACGCCAGCAGCAAGCAGATCGGCCAGATGAAGGGTCGCGGCGAAGACACCACCGAGCTGATGGAGCAGGTGGGTGGCATCGGCAACGAGATGAAAGCCGGCGCCGACCAGCTGGAAGCGATCCAAACCGAGCTGCAAGCGATGCTGATGAGCCTGCCCAACCTGCCGCAGGCCGATGTGCCCGACGGCGCCGACGAGAGCGCCAATGTCGAGCTGCGGCGCTGGGGCACCCCACGCAGTTTCGACTTCCAGCCGCGCGACCATGTCGATCTGGGCGGCCCGCTCGGCCTCGACTTCGAGACCGGGGCCAGGCTGTCGGGCTCCCGATTCACCTTCCTGCGCGGGCCGGCCGCCAGGCTGCACCGGGCCTTGGCGCAGATGATGCTGGACGTGCAGACCACCGAGCATGGCTACACCGAGTGCTACTCACCCTACATCGTCAACCGAGAGATTCTCGAAGGCACCGGGCAGTTGCCCAAATTCAAGGACGACATGTTCTGGACCTTGCGCGGCGGCGATGAAAGCCAACCCGAGCAGTACCTGATCAGCACCAGCGAGATTCCGCTGACCAACACCGTGCGCGAGCAGATCCTGGACGCGACGGCATTGCCGATCAGGCTGACCGCGCACAGCCCGTGTTTTCGCAGCGAAGCGGGCAGCGCGGGCCGCGACACGCGCGGCATGATCCGTCAGCACCAGTTCGACAAGGTCGAGATGGTGCAGATCGTCCAGCCGGAACAGAGCGCCGCGGCGCTTGAACAGATGCTCGGCCATGCCGAAGCGATCCTGCAGAAACTGGAGCTGCCCTACCGCGTGCTGATCCTGTGCACCGGCGACATGGGCTTCGGCGCCAGCAAGACGCACGACCTGGAGGTGTGGCTGCCGGCGCAGGACACCTACCGTGAGATCAGTTCGGTCAGCAGCTGTGATGCCTTCCAGGCGAGGCGCATGCAGGCGCGCTTTCGCAACGCCCAGGGCAAGACCGAGTTCGTGCACACGCTGAACGGCTCGGGTTTGGCGGTGGGGCGCGCCCTGGTGGCAGTGCTGGAGAACCACCAACAAACCGATGGCTCGGTTCGGATTCCGGCGGCGCTACAGCCCTATCTGGGTGGCATGGAGCGGCTGGCGGCTTGAGCCTTTTCCTGGCGGAGACGCGTCGGGTCACGAGCTGCAGCCCGGATCGGCTGGGCTAGAATCGCGGGCTTCGCCGGGCGCAGACCTGCCACGCGAAGATGCCGCGCCGCAAGTGCGGAACACCCCGGAAAGGTGGCAGAGTGGTCGAATGCGCCGGACTCGAAATCCGGTGTACTGTTATGCAGTACCGAGGGTTCGAATCCCTCCCTTTCCGCCAGTTGGAGACGAGATCGGAAGGCATTGGCGACCGGTTCGCCTGCAACGGCAGAAACGGGCATCGACGATGCGGTGCGGGGCTTCGGCAGTCGGTTAGTGTGCCTTCGGCTGCCCAGCCCCTTGCTCCCCGTGAGTCAGTGCTGCCACCAGGCGATCGGTCAGCACCATCCGCTCGGACAGCAGGCGCAGCAAAAACCCCTGCAGCGCGATCGCCGCCTGCGGCTGCTCGACGCAGAGGCGGTCGAACCGGTCGCGGGTCAGCGTAAACAGCGTCACCGGCCCTTCGGCCAGAACCGTGGCCGAACGCCGCTCGTGCCTGAAAAAACCCATCTCGCCGATGACCGAGTGGGTCGTGAGGCGCCGCACCCGCAGCGGCCGTCCATCGCCGCCGTCCAGTTCGACCGACAGACTACCGATCGCGACCAGGTCGATGGCGTCGGCTGGTTCTCCCTGCCGGTACAACACAGCGCCAGCAGCCACGCTGCGCTGGTCCAGGAAGGCGATGAGATCGGCCACTGCCACAGCCGGTCCCAGTTGCGCCTGCAGCCAGCCGGTGAAGTCACTTTCGCCTGGCGCAGTGTCGACAGCCGGATCGGTGCAGAGGCTGTCCAACAGCCGCTCTTCGCACCACGCCAATGCCTGGTTGATGTCGTCGAAACCGAACGGATGCCCCCTGGCCGCAAAGGATCCCTCTCGTTGCAGCATGCGGTGAACCAGCGGCGCCAGCGAGGACAGCAGCAAGCTCACCCCCTGCTGCCTGCAAAAGTTGCGGAGCTTGGCCAGGCTGAGGGTGGCCGAAGCATCGGCACCCGTGACGGTGCCGAAGTCCAGCACCACATGCCGAACCGGATGCACCCGCGGCGCCAGCAGGTCGCAGCGCACGCGCTCGAAGATGCCTTCCGACGAGCCGAAGAAGAGATAGCCTGTCAGCCAGTAGAGATGGATCGAGTCGCCATGCGCGCCCAGGCGCCGCAACGCACCGGCCGAGCGGCTGACATGGCCGGCGAACTGGGCGCGCGACAAGTGCTGGCGCACGACACCGATCCGCGCACAGCCCAACGCGAACAGCAGGCAGGCCGCGACGATGCCCCCGAGCACACCGACCATGTAGCCAAAGCGCACGCAGCAGGCCATGATGGCCAGGGCCAGAAAAAGGTTGAGCCAGTCGCGCTGCACCAACGGCTTGGCCAGGGCCTCGACCAGAAAGCCGTAGCCCAGGAACAGCACCAGGCCGGCAGCGATCGGGAGCGGGATCAGCGCCGGCAGGTCAAAGTGCGCCAAGCCGACGAACAGCAGCACCACGGCGCAGGCCACGCCACTGAGCCGGCTTGCGCCACCGGCGCTTTCCAGCAGGCGGCTGGAGCCGAGTTGCATGCCGCCGCCGAAGCCACCTAACGGCGCAACCAGCAGCGTGCCCAGTCCATGCGTGCGCAACTCCAGATCGAAGTCGCCGCAGGTCTTGCGGGTGACTTCCAGACTCGATGTCTTGGTGACCAGCGACACCAGCGCTACCACCGCGACCGCGATCAGGTCCGGCACGAATCCGAGAGCCGTGGCCAGCGGCATCGGCGCGGCATTCAACGCAGCCAGCGGCGACCAAGCCGTGAGCGAGCCGAGCGACGGCAGGTACCAGCCGTGCACCGGGTCCGAAAGCCCGAGCAGCCGCAGAGCGACAGCGCCCGACACCGTCAGTGCCAGCAAGCCCAGTGGTATCGCCAACGCCGACTTGACCCATCGGCGAATCGCCAGCAGCAACAGGAACACACAGCCCGCACACAGCAGGCGCATCAGTCCCGGCATCGACCAGTCGCCAGGCCAGCCGCCGAGGCCGTGGCCGGTGGTCATGCGAACCCCGCCGGAGATCAGCAGCCAGCCCGTTGCGCCGAGAAAACCGGCAACGACGAAGTGCGGCACAAAGCGCAACATCGCACCGCGGCGGGCGCTGCCGAGTGCCAGCAGCAATGCGCCAGTCAACACCATCGCGGCACTCAGCATCAGCAAGGCAGCCTGCACGGCGCTGCCGGTGCTGCCACCGGCATCGATCACCGACGCACTGGCTGCGGCCGACAGCAGCACCAACACCGCACCGGTGGGTGAGTCGATGCTGACAGCCATCGGTGCCAGCGAAGTCTTCCAGGCGATCCACAGCCCCGACAGGCCGCTGCCGACCAGCATCGCCCAGATCGCGCTGGGCGCACCCTGGGCCATCGCACCGGGAAACATCAGCGCCGCGAACGAGACGATATTGGCGATCAGCACCACCGCAGCCACCATCCCCGCTGCCGCATCGCACGCCAGCGACAGCGCCAGCGCCCGTCCCGGCTCAGGGGTCGAGCGGCTGGCTGACTCCCCCGACAACGGCATGGAGGGTTCTGCGGTTCAGAACGTGGTCGCTGCTTCCGCTTCGATCAGCGGGTCGGGTTGGCTTGCCAGCGCGGCTGCGGCATCGGGCACACCGCCCGGGCCGGACCTGGCGCTCGCAGGCTGCAACGCGAGCGCGGTGATCGCATCGCCGGTTCGGCCGGTTCGCGCCGCCTGCACGGTTTGTGCGGTTTGTGCGGTTTGTGCGGTCGTCGGCACCGACTGAAGCACCTGCCAGCCCGCCACGCTCGCCAGCAGCGTGGCGCCGAACAGGATCGATGCGAAGCGGAATGCTTTTCGTGCGCCGGCACTGGCGCGCTGGGGGGTGAGTTTCGACATGACGGAATCTCCTCGTCGGTCGGTTTGGGTGACCGGTAGAAGCATGTTCGTGCTGTCGATTGCGTTCGCATCGGCAAGGTTCACTATTGAACGGAGCGCCGTGCCAGCGCACAGTGTGGGCTCGAAGGCGCAGCAGACTGGCGCCAGAGTCGAGCTGACTCGACAACCACCGGCTCGAGGTGAACCCCATGACCCCTCCGGACCACTCCGACGCGTTCCTGGCCGCACTGGCGAAGCTGGGCGAAACCCGCAATTGGGAGCCGGGAGCGACGGTGGTGGCCGAGGGCGAGTTGGCCGACTGCATGTACATCGTCCACGCGGGCGAATTGCGCGCAGTGGTGGCCGGCGATGGCGGGCGGGTGGTGGAGCTGAACACGCTGTGCGCCGGCGAGTTCTTCGGCGAACTGATGCTCAGCGGAGAGCACCGCTCGGCCAGCGTGCAGGTGACGGCACGGGCGCGGCTGACCCGCGTCACGCGACCCGAGGTCGAACGATTGCTGGCGTCCCGGCCGGACCTGGCTTTTCACATGATCCAAAGTCTGGTGCAGCGGGTGCGCATGCTCACCCGCACGGTGGGCAAGCTGGCGTCGGCCGATGTCTATGGGCGTCTGGTGGGGCTCTTCGAGGTGCTGGCAGTGAACCAGCAGGGCCAGCGGGTGGTGCCGGGGCCGTTGACGCAGGCGCGCATCGCAGAACGCCTGGGCGCTTCCAAGGCGATGGTCAACCGGCTGCTGCACGACCTGTCCAGCGGCGGCTACATCGAGATCTCGCGTGAGCGGATCCTGCTGCTGAAGAAGCTGCCGCCGAAGTGGTGACAGGGCCACGCGCGGAGGTGGTGCGGCGGTGCTGGGGCCTTCTCGGATGCGGCGATCGCTTCGGGCTCGGATCTGGATATCTATACAGTCCAGACCATGGATGTGCTGGCCGAGCTGAACCCCGAACAACGCGCCGCAGCGGTTCATCCACCCACTGCCGAACCCCTGCTGGTGATTGCTGGCGCCGGCAGCGGCAAGACGCTGATGCTGGCGACCCGGCTCGCATGGCTGGTGCAACAGGGTGCCGATCCGCAGCGCGTGCTGCTGCTGACTTTCAGCCGCCGCGCGGCACTCGAGATGGGGCGCCGAGCGGGCCGATTGCTGCACCGCTCGCTGGGTTTGCCTTCATCGGTGGCGCCGCCCGTCCTGCCCTGGTGCGGCACCTTCCACAGCGTGGCGGTGCGGCTGTTGCGCCACGTGGCGCCATCCCTCGGCTTGGCACCCGGCTTCACGGTGCTGGACCGCGCCGATGCACAGGACCTGATGGCGATGGCGCGCCAGTCGCTCGGTCTGCCCGACAGCGCAACGCGCTTTCCGCTGGCACCGACCTGCCTCGCCATTCACTCGCGCTGCCTCAACACCCGCGAACCACTGGACGCGGTGCTGAAGGCGCAGTTCCCGTGGTGCGCCGCGCATGCAGCCGACCTGCAGCGGCTGTTCGATGCCTTCGGCCAAGCCAAGCTCGCGCAGCAGTCGCTGGACTTCGACGACCTGCTGCTGTCGTGGTGGCATTTGATGCAGCATCCGCAGCTGACCGCCACGATCAGTGCGCGCTTCGACCATGTGCTGGTCGACGAAGTGCAGGACATCAACCGCTTGCAAGCCGACATCGTCCATGCACTCGTGGCTTCAAAACCGGGCCGCGGGCTGACCGCAGTCGGCGACGATGCGCAGTCGATCTATGCCTTTCGCGGTGCCGATGTGCGGCACATCCTGGACCTGCCGCAGCGCTTCGACCCGCCCGCCACCGTGCTTGCGCTGGAGCAGAACTACCGCAGCACACCGCAGATCCTCGCAGCGTCCAACGCGGTCATCGCCAGGGCCACCGAGCGCTACACCAAGCAACTGTGGAGCGACCGCGCCGCTGGCCCGCTGCCGCGGCTCGTGACCGTGGAAGACGAGCTGGCGCAAGCGCGGGGTGTGGCCGATGCGGTGCTGGCCGAGCGTGAACGCGGCTTGATGCTGAAGCGCCAGGCGGTGCTGTTTCGGACCGCGCACCACAGCATCGCACTCGAGCTGGAGCTGATGCGGCGCAACATCCCGTTCGTCAAGTTCGGCGGCTTGAAGTTTTTGGAGTCTTCGCATGTGAAGGACGTGCTGGCGGTGCTGCGCTGGGCCGACAACCCGTTGTCGAAGCTGTCGGCTCTGCGCAGCGCGCGGCTGGTGCCCGGCATCGGCCCTGCCAGCTTGCAGCGCCTGCTCGCCGACCCTGCGGCGCTGGCCCACTTCATGCCCCCGGTGGCGGCCAAGGTGCCCTGGTTTGCGCTGACCGGGTTGATGGCCCACCTGCGCAGCGACGCCGCAGCCTGGCCAGCCGACCTGCAGCGCGTGGTGGACTGGGCACGCCCACATCTGGAACGATTGCACGACGACGCCCGCGTCCGCATGGCCGACCTGGCGCAGCTGGTTCAGATGGCCGCGGCCCAACCCAGCCGCGAACGCTTCGTCACCGATCTGACGCTGGACCCGCCCGCCGCCAGCAGCGACGAGTCCGGCCCGCCCTTGCTGGACGAGGACTACCTGATCCTCTCGACGATCCATTCTGCCAAGGGCCAGGAGTGGAATGCGGTGCAGGTGCTGAACGTGGTCGACGGCTGCATGCCAGCCGACCTGGCCACCGGCCATGCGGCCGAGATCGAGGAAGAGCGCCGGCTGCTGTATGTGGCCATGACCCGCGCCAAGGACAGCCTCACGTTGTGGACCCCGCAGCGCTTTCATGTGTCGCAGCAGCGCGCGCTCGGTGGGCGGCACCTGTATGCGCTGCGGTCCCGATTCATCGAAGACCCCATGCTTCAGCACTTTGAGTGCGTGCAGCCCGAACCCGAGAACGCGGCTGCGCCGGCGATGACGGCCGCGTCCGGGACACCGCAAATGGACCTGATGCGCGTGCTGGGTGCCACATGGTCGACATCTGCAGCGGGGGCATCGGGTGGGGTGACCGGTGATCGTGGGCAAAATCGGCTTTGAGTTGCCACGCGCCACCACCCGGAACCCTGCCATGCCTGCCTACGATTCCCACCCCACCATCGACGATGCCGTGACCGTCGGCGGCAGCTTCGGTGGCGCAGCCGATGCCGCGTCCGACGACACCTTGTCGGCCCTGCGCGAGATCGGCACCCGCGCCCACCAGCTGCGGGCATCCACCCGTGCGGCCGACCACTTCAACGCGCTCGACACCCCGGAAGACCGCAGCACCGGCTCGTGGCTGATTTCAAGCGCCCTGCTTCTGGCGCGTGAATTGGCCTCGGACCTGGACGGGATGGCCCGCACGTTGCGCAACAGCGGCACCGACAGCCTGTTGTCCAGCAAGGTAGCGGCGCTGCGCACCCGCGCTTACCAGGTGCATGCCGCAGCGCGCGCCGCCGACCACTTTCTGGACCAGGACGCACCCGACGACCGCGAAACCGGGTCCTGGCTGATCGCCACCGCCCAGGGCCTGGCGCAGAAGCTGGCATCCGAGATCGACGACAGCGCCAGCCCCGTCCGCCGGCCGGCCATCGACAAGTCGACGATGGCGCCGCACGACCCGGCGATGATGCGGCGCATGGCTGCCGCCACGACCCCGTTGCGCAGTCCGGTCTGACCCCCGGCATCGACGCGGGCGACCCGGAGCGGTCGGCTGTAGAGCCCGCAGGCTCGCCTCTGCCTACTTTTGCGATAGCCGGCTTGGCATTGGCCGCTTTCGTCAGCGGCATGACGTTGCGCATCAACGACGCGCTGCTGCCGCGGCTGGCCAGCGAATTCGGCATCACGCTCGGCAGCGCATCGCAGGTCATCGGCTTGTTCGCGATCGCCTATGGCACCGCGCAATTGTTCTTCGGTCCGCTGGGCGACCGCTATGGCAAGTACCGGGTGATCGCCTGGGCCACGCTGGCCTGCTGCGTCACCTCGCTGGCTTGTGCGGCGGCTCCCGGTTTCGACATGCTGCGGCTGGCGCGGGTGCTGGCCGGCGCCACCGCTGCGGCGGTGATCCCGGTGTCGATGGCCTGGATCGGCGATGTGGTGCCCTATGCCCAGCGCCAGCCGGTGCTGGCGCGCTTCCTGATCGGGCAGATCGTCGGTTTGTCGGCCGGGGTCTGGCTGGGTGGCTTTGCCGCCGACCACCTTTCATGGCGCGCGCCCTATGTCCTGGTCGCGGTGTTGTTTGCCGCTGCCAGCGCTTTGCTGTTCAAGCTCAACCAGCGGCTACCCGCCAGCGCACGCAAGACGCGCAGGGTGCAGGGCAGCGCGCTGCGCCGCATGGTGTCCGAGTTCGGCCATGTGCTGTCGCAGCCCTGGGCACGCGTGATCCTGCTGCTGGTGGGTCTGGAAGGCATGGCGCTGTTCGGACCCTTTGCCTTCGTTGCCGCGCATCTGCACGAGCGCCATGGCTTGTCGCTGTCGGCATCGGGCGGGCTGGTGATGGCCTTCGGCGGTGGCGGCTTCGTGTTCGCGGTGTTGTCGGGCCGGCTGGTGGCGCGGTTGGGCGAAGCGGGGCTGGCGCGCTGGGGTGGCGCGTTGATGACCGCTTCGCTGCTGCTGATCGCCTATGGCCCCGGCTGGGGCTGGGCACTCGCCGGTTGCTTCGCGCTCGGCCTGGGCTTCTACATGCTGCACAACACCTTGCAGGTCAACGCCACGCAGATGGCCCCCGACCGGCGCGGCGCCGCGGTGTCGTCGTTTGCGGCCTGCTTCTTTCTGGGCCAGTCGATCGGCGTGGGGCTGGGTGGCTGGTGGGTAGGCCACATCGGCACCGGCGCGTTTCTGGCGCTGGGTGCGGTGGCGGTCGCGTTGGTGGCAACGGCTTTCGTCACCCTGCGCCAGCGCCGCCTGGAACCAGCGGAAGCCGGAAACAGCTGAGCAGCGTGGGCTCGAAGCCGAGTCGGTCAGATGGTCGGGGTGGAGAGATTCGAACTCCCGACCCTCTGGTCCCAAACCAGATGCGCTACCAAGCTGCGCTACACCCCGAGCCCATGATTCTAGCCGGCCCAGCTTGCTTCGAAACACCGGGCCAAGACACCGCTTCAGGGCGTTGCTTCAAGCGCTTTCAGGCGGTAGCAGCTGCAATTGCCGCGCCACCGCCATGCACTGCTGGATGTGCTGCTCGCAGATGTAGACCAGTGCCGACCAGGTCAACGCGGCCGAAATCGCCTGCCCGGCCAGCGGCACGTATTTGGCAGCCTGCTGGGTGGTCAACCGCACACCCACCAGCCGGATCATGCGCAGCACCAGCTCCTTCGTCACCACCTTGCCGACGAGCATGCCGCCCCCGGCGCTGATCGCCTTGTAGACGACCACGCGGCGGTCGGGTGCCAAGCGCTCGATCTGTGCTTCGGACAAGCCGAACTCGGCGCTGATCTGCGGCAACAGCCGCACCAGCACGCCCACGTCGGTGAGCCAGTCGACCCCCGGAATCGGCAGGGTCGCTACCCCGGCAGCCAACAGCGCGTTGCGGCGCACGCGCTTGCGGGCGCGCCTGGCGATGGCCTGCAGATCGTGGGCGACTCGGCTGCCCGGCGCCAGCCCCGGCACCACCTCCCATTCCGTTTCGATCGCGCGGTCGGGCATGAAGCCTCCTCGGTTCAGGTTCAGATCAGCGCCCGGTCGGCGATCACGATGCCGTCTTCGTCGGCATAGAGCCAGTCGCCTTCGCGCACCCAGACGCCCTGCACCTGGACCGGCCCGCCGGTTTCGCCATCATGGCGGCGCACCGTCGGCAGGGGCATCAAGCCCAGGGCGCGAATGCCGACCGGCGCATCGGCCAACTCGGCCGCATCGCGCACGCAGCCGTCCACCACCACGCCGGCCCAACCGTTGCGGGCTGCGGCTGCAGCCAGGTTGCCGCCGACCAGCGCGCGCCGCAGCGACCCGCCCCCGTCCACCACCAGCACGCGCCCGCGGCCGGGGGACTCGACTGCGGCCTTGACGGGGGTGTTGTCTTCATAGCACTTGACGGTCAGCACCGGGCCGGCGAAGACCTCGCGCCCGCCGTAGTCGTTGAACACCGGGGGCAACACACGCAAGCCCGGATCGGTCTTGTGTTCGTCGCACAGGTCACAGGTGGCGAATTCAGTCATCTCCAGACTCCGGTTCAAAATTCGGCGGTCCAGACCCGTTGCGGGCCTGACTCGATTCATCGGTCTGATTCATCGCTCCGTTTCATGTTACCTGCCGGTTCGCGCTGCGCCATGCCCTCTGCTATGCCTTCCGTTGCGCTGTCGTCCGACGCGCGGCTCTCGCCATTGATCGCCTGGTGTCTGGCAGCGACCTGGCTGATCTGGGGGTCGACATACCTGGCGATCAAATGGGCGCTGCTGAGCTTTCCACCGTTCTTCCAGATGGGCACCCGATTTGTGGCCGCCGGGCTGCTGCTGGGGGTTTTTGCCGCGCTGCGCGGCGCGCCGTGGCCCACCGGGGCGCAATGGCTCAGCGCGGCGGTCCTGGGTGCGTTGATGCTGGGGGGCGGCTACGGCGCCACCGCGGTGGCGCAGCAGCATGTGGGATCGGGCCTGGTCGTCACCTTCATCGCCGTGGTGCCGGCCCTGGTGGCGCTGGCGCAGTGGCCCTATGGCGTGCGGCCGAGCCGGCTCGAGGCCGCCGGCATTGCGCTCGGGCTCGGTGGGGTCTGGCTGCTGACCCGCGGCCAGGGCTTCTCGACCTCGTTGACCGGTCTGCTGGCAATCGGCGCCGCCTGCCTGACCTGGTCGCTGGGCACTGTGTGGGCGCGCCACGGGTTGCCCGGTGGCGCACAGCTGAAGCTGGCGCCGGGTGCTGTCGGCATCGCGTCGCACATGCTGGCCGGTGGCTTGATGCTGCTGGCAGCGGCTGCCGCTGCGGGCGAGCAACCCGCGTGGCCATCGGATGCGCGAGCAGCGGGCAGTTGGCTGTATCTGGTGGTGGCGGGCTCGCTGCTGGCCTACTCGGCCTACATGGTTCTATTGGCCCGCACCAGTGCCACGCTGGCGTCGAGCTACACCTTCGTCAACCCGCTGATCGGCTTGGTGCTGGGCGTGACGCTGGGAGGTGAGACCGTCACGACAGTGGAGTGGACAGCGGCTGCAGTCATCATCGGCGGGGTGGTCGCGATGCTGCTGGGGCGCCGCTGACGCCCTGGGCCTTCCGGGTGGTACGTTCCCGGTTTGTCTCAACATGCTCAACGCCAATCGGATGTCCTTGCCAGCCCCCAGCAACTCGAACGACACGGCCGACTGGCGCACGGCCCGTTGGTGGGTGGGCGTCGATGGCGGCGGCAGCGGCACCCGGGCGCGGCTGCAGGCGGCAGGCGGCGCGGTGCTGGGGTTCGGCAGCGCCGGCCCATCCGGCCTCAGCCAGGGCATCGCCCAAAGCTGGCGCCATGTCGGGCACGCCATTGCTGCCGCATTCGACGCGGCACAGATCGACCTGCCACCGCCCGCGCAGATCGCGCTCGGGCTGGGTCTTGCCGGCGCGGGTGTGCCAAGCTTGCGGGCGGCATTCCTGGCCGCCGATCCTGGCCATGCGGTTTGCCTGCTGGAAACCGATGCCCATACGCAGCTGATCGGCGCCCACGGCGGCCGGCCCGGCATCGTCGTTGCCTGCGGCACCGGCAGCGTCGCAGCTTCACGGTCGTCCGACGGCTGCCTGCGGCAGGTCGGCGGGTGGGGGTTTCCGGTTGGCGACGAAGGCAGCGGTGCCTGGCTCGGTCTGCAAGCCATGCGGCATGCGCAAGCGGTGCTGGACGGCCGCGCGCCATCGGATGCGCTGTCGAAGGCGGTGCTCGACCGGGTCGGCAACGGCGCCGCTGCGGTGCTGGCTTGGTGCGCCGCTGCAGGTCAGGCAAGCTATGCCCGTCTGGCGCCGTGGGTCTTCGAAGCCGCCGATGCCGGCGACCCGCATGCGCTGCGGCTTCTGGATCATGCTGCCGACGAGCTGGTGCAACTGGTCGCCGCCATCGACCGGGAGGCGGCCGCCGCGCCTTCAGCTGATCATCTGGCACTCCCGATCGCGGTGGTGGGCAGCGTCGGGGCCCGCCTGGCGTTGCGCTGGCCCGAAGCCCTGCGCCAGCGCATGGTCGAGCCGGCCGGCGACAGTGCCGACGGCGCGCTGCAACTGCTGCGGACCGCGGCAGCACAGGGCTGATCGTCCCGAGCACCCCCCGAGAACAACCGCAGACGAACCCCACCCCTCACACCGCCATGCATTCGATCGACGGCTTCATCCTGACCCCCGGCGGCTTCGTGCACGGCCGCCTCGACCATGCGCAGGGCCGCATCGAACGCATCAGCGGCGACGCCGTGCTCGAAGGTCAGGCACGCGCATCACGCGATGCTGCTGCCCCACCGCTGGTGCTGCCCGGCTTCATCGACCTGCATGTGCACGGGGGTGGCGGTGCCGACACGATGGAAGCCGCAGGCGCCATCGCCACGATCGCCCGGCTGCATGCGCGGCATGGCACCACCGCCCTGCTCGCCACCACCATGACCGCGCCGCTGGCCGAGATCGAGGCTGCCTTGCACGCGCTGGCACCCGCCATCGCCGAGCGAGCCGCTGGCAGCGCCCGCGTGCTGGGCGTGCACCTTGAAGGACCCTACATCAGCCCCGACAAACTCGGCGCGCAACCGGCTTTCGCGCGCTCGCCTTCGCTGGCGGAGGTGCTGGCGCTGCATGCCATCGCCCCGATCCGGCTGGTGACGATGGCACCCGAGATCGCCGGAAACCTGGCTTTGATCCCACAACTGGTGGCCGCCGGCATCCGCGTGCAGATCGGTCACACCACCGCAGGGTATGACGATGCCGTGCGGGCCATGCAGCAGGGCGCCAGCAGCTTCACCCACCTCTACAACGCGATGAGCGCCTTTCATCACCGCGCACCCGGCGCGGTGGGTGCGGCGCTGGCCCATGCCGAACGGGCCGAGATCATTCCCGACCTGCTGCATGTGCACCCCGGTGCCATCCACGCTGCGCTGCGCGCCATTCCCGGTCTGTATTGCGTCACCGATGCCACCGCAGCCACCGGCATGCCCGACGGCGACTACCGGCTCGGCCGCCAAACGGTCCGCAAGTGCCTGGGCGGGGTGCGGCTGGCCGATGGCACCCTGGCCGGCAGCACGCTGACGATGGACCAGGCGCTGCGCAACCTGGTGCAGATCGGGCTCACGGTCGCCGATGCCTCGACACGCCTGAGCACCCATGCCGCGCGCTACCTGGGCTTGCCAGACCACGGCATGCTGCAAGCCGGCGCGGTGGCCGATTGCGTGTTGCTCGATCCGCAAAGCCTGCAACTGCTGCAGGTGGTGATCGACGGCGAGATGCTGGAAGCCGCATGAATCCAACTGCGCCCGGTCAGTCGATGATGCTGCATGAAGCCGGCGAGGCGCCGCAGGCAGTGGCCGCCCTGCTGGCCGCCGAGGCCGACGCCTTTTCCGCATGGGGCGCCGAGTTGCGTGCCGAGCCGCCACGTTCGGTGCTCACAGTGGCACGCGGCAGCAGCGACCACGCCGCGCACTACATGGCCTATCTGGTGATGGCTCGGCTGGGCAGACTCGTGACCTCGCTGCCGATGTCGCTGATCACCCTCTACCAGTCGAGTCTGGATTGCGAGGGTTTGCTGGCGATCGCGTTCTCGCAATCCGGGCAAAGCCCCGACTTGGTCGAGCCGCTGTCGAAGCTGGGCGCCCAGGGCGCGCGCACGGTGGCCTTCGTCAATGCAGCCGACTCGCCGTTGGCCCGCGCCGCACAGCGCGTGGTCGCGCTGCATGCCGGGCCCGAGCGCAGTGTGGCCGCCACCAAGAGCTACCTGTGCCAATTGGCCGCAGGCGCCGCCATGGTGGCGGGGTGGCATCAGAACCCGGCATTCAGCGCGGCGTTGGCTGCGCTGCCGGATGCGCTTCGAAGCGCGTGGGGCGACGCCGATGCCTGGCAACCCGCGGTCGATGCGCTGGAGAACGCCGAGCGGCTGTATGTGATCGGCCGCGGCACCGGCTTGCCGGTGGCGATGGAAGCCGCATTGAAGTTCAAGGAAGTCTGCGGCATCCAGGCCGAAGCCTATTCCGGTGCCGAGGTGCAGCATGGCCCGATGGCGCTGGTAGAAGCCGGGTTTCCGATGCTGGTGCTGGCTCCGCGCGGCCCGGCGCAAGCGGGCCTGCTGCGCTTGGCCGAACAGATGCGTGCGCGTGGTGCCAGCGTGCTGTTGGCGGCGCCGGCGGGCACAAGGGACGTCGATCTGCCACTGGTCGAAAGCGGCCACCCCGACCTGGACCCGATTCCGATGGCGCAGTCTTTCTACCGCATGGTCGAAGCCCTGGCACGGGCGCGCGGACTCGATCCTGACAAGCCCCGCCATCTGGCCAAAGTCACCCGCACGACCTGAGGCTGCTGCGCGAAGACTGGCTCGTCGTGAGACAGCCTGTCCGCCGCGTCAGCCGCGGGCCAGCGCCGCCTTGCGGATGGCAGTCAAGGTGCCGCGGCTGGTGATGACGTCGGTGTCCAGCTTGAGATGCAAAAGGGTCGGCGTGCCGGCTTCGATGGCTGCCTGCAACGCGGGTCCGAAGTCCTCGGTGCGGTCGATGAAGTCGGCGCGCCAGCCGAAGGCGCGCGCCATCGCCGCGAAGTCGGGGTTGTAGAGGTCGCTGCCACTGACCCGGCCCGGGTAGTCGCGCTCCTGGTGCATGCGGATCGTGCCGTAGCTGCCGTTGTCGACCACGATGCACAAGAGCTTCCTGGCGCCATACCCGGTGGCGGTGGCCAGCTCCTGACCCGTCATCAGAAAGTCGCCGTCGCCGGCGATGTTGACCACCCAGCGCTCGGGCTGCAGCAAGGCTGCCGCCACCGCTGCGGGAAACCCGTAGCCCATCGCACCCGAGGTCGGCGCCAGTTGCGTGCGACCGTGGTGCTGCAGGCCGCGGTAGCAGCAATAGCGGTGCAGCCAGCCGCTGTAGTTGCCGGCGCCGTTGGTGTAGATGGTGTCGTCGGGCAACGCAGCTTGCACGGACTTGACCACCACCGCCAGATCCAGCGGCGCCACCGCGGGTGCCTGCAGGTTGGCGGTGTAGTCGGCTGCGGCGGCCTCGGTGTGCTCGGCCCACACCGGCTGCTCGGGCGGCGCAGTTAGCGCTTCCAGCGCCTTGGCCGCACAGGCCATCGAGGCCTGCAGCATCAGGTCGGCGGCATAGACCCGGCCGAGTTCTTCTGCGCCGCTGTGGATGTGCACCAGTTTCTGCTTCGGCCGCGGTGCCTGCAGCAGTTCATAGCCACCGGTGGTCATCTCGCCCAGCCGAATACCGAGTGCGATCACCAGATCGGCTTCGACGATGCGCTTGGCGAGTTTCGGGTTGATGCCGATGCCGACATCGCCGGCATAAAGCGCATGGCGATTGTCGAAGGTGTCCTGAAAGCGCCAGCCGCAGCACACCGGCAGTTGCCAGTTTTCGGCGAAACGCTGCAAGGCGGCAGCGGCCTCGGCGTCCCAGCCGAAGCCGCCGGCGATCACGATCGGCCGTTCTGCGGCCAGCAACATCGCGCGCAGATCACGCAGCCCACCCGGTGCCGGCCAGGCCCGCACCGGCTGCACCCGCGGCAGCACCGCGGCGTCGGTCAGCGTGGTCAACATGTCTTCGGGCAGCGACAGCACCACCGGGCCGGGCCGGCCCTGCATCGCGGTGTGAAAGGCGCGGGCGATGTATTCGGGCAGGCGGTCAGCGCTCTCGACTTCGGCTACCCATTTCGCCAGCCCGAGCGTGCCGGGGCTGAACATCTGGCGGTAGTCGATCTCCTGAAACGCTTCGCGGTCGCGCTGCACGCTGGCCACCTGGCCGATGAACAGCAGCATCGGTGTCGAGTCCTGAAACGCGGTGTGGACCCCGATGCTGGCGTTGGTGGCGCCCGGCCCGCGGGTCACGAAACAGATGCCGGGTCGGCCGCTCAACTTGCCCTGTGCTTCGGCCATGAATGCCGCGCCGCCCTCTTGCCTGCAGGCGATGAAGCGGATGCGGTCGCGGTGCTCGTAAAAGCCGTCCAGCACCGCCAGATAGCTTTCGCCCGGCACGCCGAAGCAGGTGTTGATGCCCTGTTCGACCAGCGCTTCGATCAGGGCATGGCCAGCAGGCCGCGGGCGGGATGGGGCGTGAGAAGGGGTGCTCATGATCGGAACTCTATCCGCAGCCTTCTGGAATGAAACGGGCGATGCGGCGGTGGGCAGCAGGAACGGGTTTGGGGATGGGGCCGCAGGGCGCGCTCGCCGCGCGTTCAGGCCGGCACTGGCGCCAACACGGCGGTGCGCCGCACCCGCCGCACATTGAAAGCGCTGACGATCAAGACCCCTTGCAGCAGCGCCAACGCCAGCCACACCGAACGAAAAGCCTGCTGGTCCATCAGCGCACCGATCACCAGCGGCACCACCGCCTGCCCGATGTCGAGCCCGGCATAGACCACGCCGTAAACCCGGCCGCTGGCGTTGTCGGGCGCCGCCGACTTGACGATCAGGTCGCGGGACGGCCCGGCCAACCCCGACACCAGACCCATCACACCGAAGAGCACCGGTACGGCCAACGGCGCCACGGGGGCGAAGCCGATCGCCAGCGCCACCATCGCAGCCCCGCCGAACGCACCGCCGACGATGCGTTCGGCGCGGTGCAGGTCGCGGGCCAGGAAGCCGCCGACCACCATCCCGGCAGCACTGCAGACCATGTAGATGGTCAGGCACAGCGCAGCCAGGTGCGCGGGCACGGCATGCAGTTGGCGCGCCGCTTCGGGCGCAAAACTCTGCACGATCGACAAGGCGCCCGCGTAGAAGAAGAAGAATCCGAACGACATCCACACCGCCGGGATGCGCAGGAAAGCCAGGGCGTGCTCGGGCGACGGAGCGGCTGCTTTGGCGGCTGCTGCTGTGGCTGAATTGGCGGTCGGTGCCGCGCGGGTCGCGGCGGCTGGCTGCGCTGGCTCTTCTCGCACCGCCGGCAGCGCCAGTTGATCGCGCTTCAGCCACAGCAGCGCCACGACGGCAAAGATCAACACCGCCGCGCACAGCAGCGCCACCCGCCACGATGAGGCCAGGGTGATCGGCACCAGCAGCGCCGGCGCCAGCGCCCACCCCAGGCTGCCGCTGACACCATGCAGGCTGTAGGCATGCCCGAGCCGGCTCTTGTCGATCTTGCGGTTCAACAAGGTGTAGTCGGCGGGGTGGAACACGCCATTGCCGATGCCGGCGACCACCGAACACAGCGCCATCACCGCATAGCTCGGGCTCGCGGCAAAGCCGAGCGCAGCCAATCCGATCAGCAGCAAGCCCCCGAACAACACCGGCCGCGGCCCGTGGCGGTCGACAACGAATCCGGCAACGAACTGCGACACCGAAGACACCACGAAGAAGATCGTCAGCAGAAAGCCGAGTTGCGTGTAGCTGACATCGAAGGCGGTCTTCAGCCACGGGAACAGCGGCGCCAGCAACAACTGGCCGAAATGGCTGATGCCATGCGCCAGACCGACCAGCCCGATGACGCCGGCATCGCGCTGCCAGGGCTGCGCTGCTGCGACGCTGCTGGTTGAAGGAGACGCGGTTTGCATGCCGATGAATGTAGGGGGCGGCGCATCGGCAGTGTTACGCTATTCAGACAATTTCTGTCGAATCGATGCCAACGCCATCCGCTTCTGCTTCTGCTTCTGCTTCTGCTTCCGCTTTTGCCCCCTCGTCTGCTGCCCGTCCGGCAACGCGGCGCCTGCTGCCGAGCGCCGCACCACGCTACCGGCTCAGCGCCGAACGACCGGTGCGCGGGGTGGCGCGTCGCTTGGCAGCCGCCACCGAAATCGTTCCGCATGCCCATTCCTGGGCGCAACTGGCGGTGGCGGCTTCGGGGGTGCTGCGCATCACGGCCGGGTCCACCACCTATCTGGTGCCGGCCTGGCGGGCGATCTGGATCCCGCCCGATGTGGAGCATTGCGTCAACGCGGTCGAGGCAGCCGACCTGCGGGCGGTGTATGTCCATCAGTCGCTGAGCCGGGGCGGGCCAGACGGCGCTGGCGCAGCAGCGTCCGACAGGCACCGCTGCAGCGTGCTGCAGGTGTCGCCGCTGCTGCGCGAAATCATCCTGCAGCTGGACCCGCATGGCGACGACGAGCCGCCGCCGGATGCCGATACGCTGGCGCGCGAACGCCTGCTGGGTGCCCTGTTGCTGGACGAGTTGCAGCGCGCCACACCGGTGCCGCTGGGCATCGCGCTGCCGCAGGACCGCCGCCTGCGCCAGCTGTGCGAAGCGATGCTGGCCGAGCCGACGCGCCATGCGGGTCTCGCCGACTGGGCTCGTGAATCGGGTGCCAGCCCGCGCACCGTGGCGCGGCTGTTCCAGAGCGAACTGGGCACCCGCTTCAAGCACTGGCGCGAGCAGGTGCTGCTGGGGCATGCGATGACGCTCGCAGCGCGCGGCTGGCCGATGCGTTTGATCGCCGCCGAGTTGGGCTATGCCAATGCCAGCGCCTTCGGCACCATGGTGCGGCGTCTGGTCGGCGCATCGCCGGCGCGCTTTTTCGGCCCGCTCATTCGGTGATGGGCCGATCTACCATCCATGCATGAACCCGATCAACCTCTCCCCGCCAGCACCATGACCGACGCCGTCCTCTACGACTTCACCCGCCAGGACGCCACCGGCGCCACCTGCACGCAGCAGGCCTGGGCGCGGGTGCCCCCCACGCTGTCGAAGCCCGACCGCGTGGCCGCCATCGAGCAAGCCGCTGCCCTGCTTAAAGAAAAGCAGGCGGTGCTGGTGGCCCACTACTACGTCGACGGCGACCTGCAGGATCTGGCACTCGCAACCGGCGGTTGCGTGGCCGATTCACTGGAGATGGCACGCTTCGGTCGCGATCATGCGGCGCAAACGCTGGTGGTGGCCGGGGTGCGCTTCATGGGCGAAAGCGCCAAGATTCTGTCGCCCGACAAGCGCGTGCTGATGCCCGACCTGGACGCCACTTGCTCGCTGGACCTGGGGTGCCCGCCGGAAGACTTCGCCGCCTTCTGCGATGCCCATCCGGACCGAACGGTCGTGGTCTATGCCAACACCAGCGCCGCCGTGAAGGCGCGCGCCGACTGGATGGTCACCAGTTCCTGCGCGCTGGCGATCGTTCAGCACTTGCAAGAGCAGGGCAAAAAAATCCTGTGGGCACCCGACCGCCACCTCGGTCGCTACATCCAGGAGCAATGCGGGGCCGACATGCTGATGTGGGACGGCGCCTGCATCGTGCACGACGAGTTCCGCGGGCTGGAGCTGGAGCTGCTGAAGCAGGAACACCCGGAGGCGATGGTGCTGGTGCATCCCGAATCGCCGAAGAGCGTGGTCGAGCTGGCCGATGTGGTGGGCAGCACCACCCAACTGCTGCAGGCTGTGGCCGCCGGTGCCGCATCCACCTACATCGTCGCCACCGACAACGGGCTGATGCACCGCATGCGCCAGCTGGCGCCCGACAAGACCCTGATCGAGGCGCCCACCGCGGGACGCAGCGCCACCTGCAAGAGCTGCGCACATTGCCCGTGGATGGCGATGAACGGGCTGCAGGGGCTGATCCACTGCCTGCAGACCGGCAGCGGTGAAGTCCAGGTGCCAGAGCCGGTGCGCAGCCAGGCGCTGGGCTGCATCGACCGCATGCTCGATTTCGTCAAGGCCAACCCTGGCGCCACCCAGGTGCCAGCGGGCGCAATGAACCCGGGCATCGGTGCCGCTTGAAAAGTCCTTCGAGCACGCTTCAAGCCGGCGATGCCGATGCCGATATGGCTGCATGTCCGTCCAGGCGCATCTGCGACCCGCCATGCACAAAAGCACGGTTCCCATCGACTTCAGCTCGGTCCGCAACCACAACGAGCGGGCTGTATACGACACGGTCGGCCGCCACGCCGAGCGCTATCCGGGACTTTCACACGCGCCTGAACTGCTGGCCGACGTGGCCTGCGTGGCACTCAACCGGCTGGCGCCGCGCTACATCCGCCATGAAGTCGACTTCGTCTTCTACTTGAGCGAACGCGGCGACAGCGAACGCGAACTGCTGGACGCGGTCGAGTACGCCTTCGGTTTCGTGCAGGCTCGCACCGCCATGAGGGCGCGTGGCTGACGTCACCGACTGGCGGGCGCTGGAAGAGCGCGCCTGGGAGCTGTGCTACCTGCAACCGCTGGCGGCACGCGACATCGGTCATCAGCTGATTGCATTGGGGGGTGAAGCTGCTGCTGCTGGCTGGTTGCAGGTGGCGTTGGCGGAAGTGCGAGTGGGCGATGCGTCAGTGGCCGACGAAGCGCTGCGGCGTGCCCGCGAATTGGCAGCGCACTGGCCCGATGTGCGGCGCAGCGTGTTCTGCGACGAGATCCACGCGATCGGTCTTCGGCGCGCCGGCCAGCCCCAAACCGCTTCGTTGCTGCAGCAGGAGATCGACGCACGCGTCGGCCTGCCAGCCGATCCGATGTACCGCTTTCTGGCGCTGAACTCGCGCGCCATCACCGCCAAGCTGCTGGGGCACATCGATTTGGCCTTGCGCAACTTCTATGGCGCGCTGGACGCCGCCAACCGCACTGGCTGGGTCGGGCCGCGCATGACCGCAACCGGCAACCTCGGTGGCTATCACCAGGACCTCTTCAACTTCGACGACGCGCGCGAGATGGCCGAACGGACCATGGCCGAAGCACGCGCGGTGGGCGCGCCGCAGGTCATGACCACCACCGCGGCCAATCTGATTCAGCTGTACTACGCGCTCGGGGAGATGGGTGCGGCACGCGATCTGGCCAGCTTCGTCGTGTCGCACCAAGCCGACCTGGTGCCCGATGCGCGCAACCGGCTGGCATCGGTGCTGGCGCTGGCCCACCTCGGGATCGGCGAGATCGATGCGGCGATGCAGTACCTGGAGCATTGTCAGGTCGTCGACCAGACCGATGGCGATGGTGTCGTGCTGATGGCCTGGGTCAAAGCGCGCTGCCTGCTGGCGCAAGGTGAGCCGGTGCTGGCCCGGCAACTGGCCGACCGCACCCTGCGCGAGAGGCAGGCCGCCGGGCTCAGCGACCCGCCTTTCGATCTGATGTCGCTGCACCGTGCGCTTACCGATGCCTGCGAAGAGGTCGGCGACAGCCAGGCCGCGTTGAATGCATGCCGGGCTGCCCATGCGCTGTATGAACAACTGGCGGGACGCAGCGCACGGGCGCGTTTCATTGCGCTCGAAGTCGGCCACCAGTTGAAGACCATGGAGCACGAACGTGATGCAGCGATCGACTTCGGGCGCTCGGCCGACGTCGATCGCAGACGCCTGACCGAGCTCAACAACGCCTTGCAAGCGCAAATCGTCGAAACCGAGCTGCTGCACCTGAAGGTGCGTGAGCTGGCGCTGCGCGACCCGCTGACGGGTCTGCACAACCGCCGCCATCTGTTCGCCAGCGCGCCGGGGCTGCTGGAGCTGGCACGCCGCCAGGGCAGCCCGCTGTGCGTGGTGCTGATGGACCTGGACCACTTCAAGCTGCTCAACGACACCTATGGTCACGATTCGGGCGACCGCGTGCTGCAGTGCTTTTCCAAGCTGCTGACCGAAACCCTGCGCCGCAGCGACATCGTCGTCCGCCATGGCGGCGAGGAATTCGTTGCGGTGATGCCCGACATCGACGCCGAAGGCGCGCAGGTGATGGTCGAACGGCTGCTGTCGGCCTTTCAGGACGAACAGGTCGAAACCGGGCGCAGGCGTTTGCCGCGGGGATCATTCTCAGCCGGCATTGCGGTTTTTCCGCGCCACGGCCAGACCCTCGAACAACTGCTGACCCGCGCCGACCGCGGCTTGTACACCGCCAAACACCACGGCCGCGCCCGCATCGAAATGGCCCCGCCTACCGGGTTCGGCACGCTGGTCTAGGCCCTGGCGGGCTCAAACCCTTGCGGCGAACTTTTCCACTGCGCGCGTGGCGCCCGCCACGATCAGCAGGTCGCCGGGCTTGACCACCGTTTCTGCCTGCGCATAGATGAAGTCCACGTGGCGGCGCTTGATGCCCACCACCGTCACCGAATGGCGCTGGCGCACATTCGACTCCAGCAGGGTCTTGTTGAGTGTCTCCTGCGGCGCCCGTGTCTTGGCGATCGCGAAGCCGTCGTCGAACTCGATGAAGTCGATCATCTTGCCCGTGACCAGATGGGCGACTCTCTCGCCCATGTCGGCCTCCGGGTAGATCACATGGTGGGCGCCGACCCGCTCGGCGATTCGACCGTGCGGCGGGTTGTTGGCCTTGACCCAGATGTCCTTCATGCCGATCTGGCTCAGGTTCAGGATCGTCAGCACACTGGCTTCCAGGTTCTGGCCGATGCCCACCACCGCATGCTTGAAGTCCGCCACGCCGATCTGCTTGAGCGAGGGCAGGTCGGTGGCGTCGGCCTGCACCACATGCGGCAATTCCGAAGACAGCGACTGCACCAGTTCTTCGTCGTCGTCGATGGCCAGCACCTCGTGCCCCAGTTGCACCAGCACACTCGCAACAGCGCGACCGAAACGGCCGAGGCCGATCACCACCACACTGTCGCCAGCCGCGGGTTTGAAGTTATCCAACAATCGGTTTCTCCTCTGGGAAACGGTAGGCGCGGCGGCCATGGTTCATCGCCATCGCCGCGGCCAGCGTCACCACCCCGACCCGGCCGATGAACATCAGCGCCACCAGAATCAGCTGCCCTTCGCGCGGCAAACCGGCGGTGATTCCGGTGGACAAGCCAACCGTGGCAAAGGCCGACACGACCTCGAACAGCACCTTCTCGAACGGCAACGCGGTCATCGGCTGAAGCGCCAGCACCGCAATCACCACCACCCCGGCGCTCAGCATCAGGATCGTCAGCGCTTGCCGCTGCACCGCCGAGTCGATGCGCCGGCCGTTGAACTCGACATCGCGGTGGCCGCGCACCTCGTTCCAGACGATCAAGAGCAGTACGAAGAAAGTCGTGACCTTGACACCGCCAGCGGTGCCCGCACTGCCGCCGCCGATGAACATCAGGGCGTAGTGCAGCGCCAGCGATTCGGTCGACAACGCCGCGATGTCCAACGAATTGAATCCCGCCGTTCGCGCCGACACCGATGCGAACAACGCGGCCAGCACGCGGTCGGCCGGATCCAGCGGTTGCAGGGTGAGCGGGTTGTGCGCTTCGGCCAGCAGCAGCACCAACGCGCCACCCAACACCAGCACGGCAGACCCCCACAGGGTCAGCACGGTGTGCATGCTCTTCGTGGCGCGGCGCTTGCGGCTGCCGCTGCGAACGATCAACTCGTGCAGCACCGGAAACCCGAGCCCGCCGACCACGATCGCCACCATCAATGGGCCGAGCACCCAAGCATCGGTGGCGAAGCCGACCACGCTGTCGGGGAAGGTCGAGAAGCCGGCGTTGTTGAAGGCCGAAACCGCGTGAAAGAAGCCATGCCACAGCGCATCGGTCCAGGCCATGCCGTGGCCGATCGCGAAGCGCAGCGCCAGGCACACCGTGGTCAAGCCTTCCACCACCACGGTCACCGCCCCGATCAACAGCGCCAGGCTGCGCACATCGGCCAGTGCCAGCGAATGGGTTTCAGCCTGCAAAGCCAGGCGGGACCGCAGCCCGATGCGGCGCCCGATCAGCAATGTCAGCAGGCTCGCCGATGCCATCATGCCGAAGCCGCCAAGCTGAAACAGCGACAGGATCGTCATCTGCCCGAACATCGACCAATGGGTGCCGGTGTCGACCAGCACCAGCCCGGTCACGCACACCGCCGAGGTGGCGGTGAACAGCGCGGTGACCCAGTCCGTGCCGCTGTTGTCGGCATGCGCCCATGGCAACAGCAGCAGCAAGGTGCCGATCGCGATCGCCGCTGCAAAAAGCAAGGCCAGCAGAGCGGCCGGATGCGACAGCCGCGAAGGCATCTGCAGCCTCAGCGCGCGCTCTTGGCCATCCGCGTCAGCACGGTCGGAAAGCTGACCGGCAGCGCATCCGGAAAGTCGCGGCTGTAGTGCAGGCCGCGGCTTTCATGGCGGTGCAGGGCCGAGCGCACGATCAACTCGGCGCAGGTCACGAGGTTGCGAAGCTCCAACAGGTCGCGGCTGACGCGGAAGTTGGCGTAGTACTCGTCGATCTCACCGCGCAACAACTTGATGCGGTGCAGCGCACGCTCCAGCCGCTTGGTGGTGCGCACGATGCCCACATAGTTCCACATCACGAGCCGCAGTTCGTCCCAGTTGTGGGCGATCACGACCTGCTCGTCGGCGTCCTCGACCTGACTTTCGTCCCAATGCGGCAGGTCGGTCTCGGCCACCCGGCCTTCGGTGACGATGCGTTCGGCGCAAGCCCTGCCCAGCACCACGCATTCCAGCAGCGAGTTGCTGGCCAGCCGGTTGGCGCCATGCAGCCCCGTGTAGGTGGTCTCGCCCACCGCGTACAAACCCGGCAAGTCGGTGCGGCCCTGCAGGTCGGTGACCACACCGCCACAGGTGTAGTGCGCCGCCGGCACGACCGGGATCGGCATCGTGCAGATGTCGATGCCGAGCGTCAGGCAGCGGGCGTGGATCGTCGGAAAGTGTTCCTTGACGAATGCCTCACCCCTCTCATGCACGATCGGCCGCGCATCGAGCCAGACATGGTCCAGGCCGTGCTTCTTCATCTCGAAGTCGATGGCGCGGGCCACGATGTCGCGCGGCGCCAGTTCGCCGCGCTCGTCGTGCGCGGTCATGAAACGGGTGCCGAGCGGAGCGCCGGCGTGGCCGTCGGCCATTGCGTCGGGCAAGGTCAGCCAGGCGCCCTCACCGCGCAAGGCCTCGGTCAGCAAAAAACTGCGTTCCTGCGGGTGATAGAGGCAGGTGGGATGGAATTGGATGAACTCCATGTTGCCAACCCGGCACCCGGCACGCCAGGCCATCGCGATGCCGTCGCCGGTGGCCGTATCGGGGTTGCTGGTGTAGCGGTAGACCTTGCCCACGCCACCGGTGGCCAGCACCACCGCGGCGGCCGGCAGGGTTTCGACATGGCCATGGTCCATGTCGAGCGCGTAGACGCCGTAGCAGCGCGGGGTTTCGCTGCGCTTGAGCTGGCGCGAAGTCACCAGGTCGACCGCCATCCAGCGTTCGCGCAGCGTGATGTTGGGGTGGGCACGGGCGCGGGCCAGCAATGCGTCCTGGATCGCGCGGCCGGTGGCGTCGGCGGCATGGGCGATGCGCCGCACCGCATGGCCACCTTCGCGTGTCAGGTGCAAGCCCATCGGACCGCTGGCGTCGGGCGAAAACGGCACACCCGCATCGACCAGCCAGCGGATCGCCTCTTCGCTGTGCTCGGCGATGTAGCGAGCGGTGTCTTCGTCGACGATGCCGCCGCCGGCCACCTGCGTGTCGTGCACATGCGACTCGATGCTGTCGTCGGTGCCCAGCACACCGACGATGCCGCCCTGCGCCCACGCAGTGGCGCTTTCGTCCAACTCACGTTTGGCCAGCACCACGACCCGGTGCGTGTGAGCCAACTGCAATGCAACCGTCAGGCCACCGAGCCCGGCGCCGATGACCACCACTGGCGGGCCGCCGGCGCCGGCTGCCGACATCGGATTCATCGACGATTCCGGAGCGCTCGGGTTCATGAATGCATTCGCTGTTGAGGCGCAAGTGGAGGATTCGGCACAACGCACCATCAAGTCACGGTGGCGAGCCAATTCTAGGCAGCGTTGCGCCGCCCGGATGGGCGCGGGGGCACCGCCGAATCTATGATTCTCCGATGGGCACAACCGGCAGGCCAACAGGGGACAGGGCGCCGAGTGGCGTGTTTGCGCAGACCGAGCTGCTGGACCCGCGCACCCAGATCGTCGGCGACAGCGATGCCTACCTGGGCCAGGGTCGGTACGACGTGGGCCGCCGGATCGCCGACGACCAGGTCGAGCTCTTCATCAGCGCCGATGTGCCGGGCTCGCTGCAGAAGGAATTCATGCTGCACACGCCGGAATTCGTGGCGGTACACGACATCGGCACCAGCGGGTCGCTGCGGCTGCTGGCCAGCCTGGCGGACGCGGCCAGTGCCCGAGTGCAGCGGCTGTCGGTCCGCCGCCAGGGACAGGGGGTGGCGCTGGCCGTGCTGCAGTTCGTGGAGATTCCGTTGCCCGACCGCACCCTGATGCGGGTCTACTCCACCGATCTGAATGCCGACAGCGCCACCCGAACCAAGGTCGCGCAAGTGCTGCTGGCGTTCAGCCGCCTGGGGGTGATTCTGGTGGGCGGTTTGCCGCCCCATGTGCTGGACGCGCAGTTGGCACCGCTGCACGAAGCGCTGTCGACCAACGCCTGGCCCAATCGCGACTTGCTGCTGGTGCCGCTGGGGTCGGGCACCGCGATGGCGGCGCAGGGTGCGAGGCTGGGCCGCGGCAGCCCGGTGGCGGTGCATGTGACCCCGCATGCCGAACAGCCGCGGCAAGTCTGGACCTTCATCAGCGGTGCCTGGAACCGCTTGCACGGCCGCCCGGGCGGCGAACGAGCGCTGCGCACCGATATGGCATCGGCGCTGCCGAAAGCCGAGCTGCCGGTCAGCGAAGCCGCGACCGAACCGATGCCCCTGAACCCGATGGCCGACGCCGCGTCAGGGCGAAACCTGCTGTCGACGCGCCCCGCCCCGATGCCGATGCCGGTGCCCGGCAGCACGCGGTGGCAGTCGTATGTGGACCGCTGCATGGTCATCAAGGGCAGCACGGTTTGCTGCGTGTTCGATCTGCATTCGATGCAGCCGCTGGCCCATGCCGGCCACGGACCCGCCCCGGAGCGCCTGGCCCAGCAGGGCTCGATTCTGTTGACCCAAGCCGCCGATGCAGCGCGTGCGCTGGGCTTGGGGTCGACCCGCCCCGAAGCGGGCTTCGGCATCGGTGGCCACCACCTGCTGCTGCTGCCGGTGGCGGGTCACCCCGGCGTGGCGGTGTTCCTGATCATCCAGGCCAGCACGGGCAACCCGACGCTGGCGCGGATGCAATTGCAGCGGGTGGAACCGCCGAACTGAGGCCCCCACGCTCGCTTTTTCTTGCTGCCCCCCCGAGGGGGCGCTCGCCTGCGGCCCGGCAAAGCCGGTTCCGCGGCGGTCCTTGTGCCCCCACGCTCCCTGACGGTCGCTGCCCCCCGAGGGGGCGCTCGCCTGCGGCCCGGCAAAGCCGGTTCCGCGGCTTTTCTTGGTGGTCAGCGCAGCGCTTCGCAGCCAGCGCCCTCTATTCGGACAGCCTGCCTGCCTCGATCTTCAGCTGCCGGTCGCAGCGCGATGCGATGCTGCGGTCGTGCGTCACCAGCACCAGGGTCGTCCCGGCTTCCTGGTTGAGGTCGAACATCAGCCCCATCACCTTCTCCCCGGTCGCGTAATCCAGGCTGCCGGTGGGCTCGTCGGCCATCAGCACCGCGGGGCTGACTACAAAGGCACGGGCCAACGCCACGCGCTGCTGCTCGCCCCCGGAGAGCACCTTCGGGTAGTGCGACAAGCGCTCGGCCAGCCCCACGCGGCCGAGGATATCGACCGCCGTGCGGCGGGCATCGTTGCGACCCATCAACTCCAGCGGCAGCATAACGTTTTCGAGCGCGGTCAGATTGGCCAGCAGCTGAAAACTCTGGAACACGAAGCCCATCTGCTGCGCTCGCAGCTCGGCCCGTTCGTCCTCACCGAGCTTGAAGATGTCGGTGCCAGCGACCCAGACCGTGCCGCTGGTGGGGGTGTCGAGCCCCGCCAGGATCGACAGCAGCGTGCTCTTGCCCGAACCCGAAGCGCCGACGATGGCCACGGTTTCCCGGCGCTGCAGGCGGAATTCGATATCTCGGAGAATGGTCAGCACCCCGGAGGCATCGGCCACCTGCTTGCCGACCTTTCGTACATCGATAATTGGCTCTGACATCCACCCCGCCTTGACTGCCCTGACTGATCTGCAAACAGCGCCCTGCGCCCTGAAGAAGCCGACGCGCCGCGCCGTGCTGCTGCACTGTATCGCGCTGGCCGTGACTGCATCTGCCATGCCGCCGGCAGCGTCGGCGAATCCTGCACCGCCGACCGTGCTCGTAGTGGGCGACAGCCTGTCGGCCGAATACGGTTTGGCCCGCGGCACCGGCTGGGTGCCCTTGCTGCAACAGCGGCTCTCAAAGCAGCAGGTCGCCGCGCAGGTGGTCAACGCCAGCATCAGCGGCGACACCACCAGCGGGGGCCGCGCTCGGCTCGCTGCCCTGCTCAAGCAGCACCAGCCTGCCGTGGTGCTGATCGAGCTGGGCGGCAACGACGGTCTGCGCGGCCTGCCGCTGAAGAACACCGAAGACAATTTGCGCGCGATGGTTCAGGCATCGCAGGCCGGCGGCGCCAGCGTCGTGCTGGTGGGCATGCAGGTGCCGCCGAACTACGGGCGCGACTACAGCCAGCGCTTCGCGTCGATCTTTGCCGATGTGGCGCGCAGTGAAAAAGCAGCGTTGGTGCCGTTTCTGCTGACCGGCGTGGCCGATGGGCCGAATGCCGATTCGATGTTCCAGCCCGACCGCATCCACCCCCGCGCCGAGGCGCAACCGCGGATGCTGGACAACGTCTGGCCGGTGCTGAAGCCGCTGCTGGTGCAGTAGCCGCCGAAGTCGGGCCGCGCCAGCGCCAGCGTCAGCGAAGGTTCCCGCGCTCGCGCATCACCGGGCTTCGTTCCGGGCGCTGCATGCGTTCTTCGGATCGGCCACGCTCGCGCGGTGCCTCGGAGCGCTGTGGGCCGCTTGTGACGATGCCGGCGCCGGCATCAGCCGCAGGCCCATCGCGCAACGGATCGCTGCGTGGCGGCCGCGATTCAGGCGAAGGCGCCTGACGCGCCGAACGATCGCCACGCGCCGGACCGATGAAGCCAGTGGCCGCTGGCGCAGCTGGGGCAGCGGGAGCGGCAATCACCGCCGGCATCGGTGCCATCACCGGCGCCGCCGGAATCGAAGGCGACGCGTTTCGCGGCGACTCGACAACCGTTGCATCGGGCGCACGCCGGCCCGGTCGCGACGGTCGGGTGTCGCCTGCGTTCGGGCGGTTCTGCAACAGCGCATCGCGCGGTACCGTCGTGACCGCACCGGGCACGCCCTGGTTGTCGTAGGCGATCGGCCCGGTCGGCACCTGGCGCGGGTGGCCGGGTCGCGGGTCGCGCGGGTGTTCCGGCGCATAGCCAGGCCCCCGCCCCGGCGCCTCATGTTCCGGTCTGTGGCCCGGCCGGTGCCCCGGCCAAGGCGCATTGACGCGATCCCGGTAGCGCGGACCATGCCGGTACTCCGGCAGATAGATCTCGCGCGGCGCCAACGGCAGCCAGCCCACCGACGGCCCGCCGATGCGAACCGACACGCCCACATGCGGCCCGCCGATCCAAGCCACCAACGCGGGCGCATACACCGGCCGCACCACATAGGCGCCCGGCACCCAGGCCCAGCGGCTGCGCCAGTTGACCCAGCGCCCGTAGTGGAATGGAGCGAAACCCCAAGGCGCTGTGTCGACCCATGTCCAGCCCCAGGGCGCAACCCAGGCCCATTGCCCATAGCGGTAGGGCGCCCAGTCGGCAGCCACCGACAACGGCTCCCAGACGGTGCCGTAGTCGGGGTGTTCGACCCATCTGCCGTTGCGATCCAGGTCTTCGGCGCCGGTCATCTCGGGCGAGACATGGCGGCTGTAGACGCTGCGGGCATCGCGCAGGTCTTCGGATTGCGCCCAGCTCGAGAATTCATCGGCGGGCGGGGTGATGAAGCTGCGTTGCAGACCACTGGATCGAGCGCCGCGGCTCAACTCGACCGTCTGCCCGGTGGTGACGACAAACCCCGCGCCGCCATCCACCTGCAGATCGCCGCGCCAGACGCCGGCCAGGGTGACATCGTCGATGCGGCCGATGCGGTAGTGACCGGCGCGCTGCGGCAGCAGCCGCGCTTCGGCGGTCAGTACCTCGATCTCGTCGGCCACTTCGCGCGAGCGCACCCGCAACGCCAGGTCGCCACTGTGCAGTTGAAACACCATGCGCTCGTCGTCCAGGCGCAGCACTTCAATTTCGGTGCCGGCCCCGATGCGCAGCGCCGTGGAGCCGACCCGCAACTCGGCGCGGCCATCCGCACCGGTTGAAACGCGGTCGCCTCCGGTCAGCGGATAGTTGCGCTGGGCTTCGTCCCATTGCCCGCGCTGGTGGTCCCACCACCACACCGTGCCCTGCAGTTCAGCCAGGCGACCGACGCGGCCGGGCGGGTCGTCCTGCGCCCTTGCCGTGCCCGTGACCAACATGCCGAATGCGACCAGCACCAGCAGCATCGCCGGCACCGGAAGACCGAAGAAAGCCCGAAGGCCGCTGCGCGGAGGCTGGTGCTTCATCACCCTTCAACGTTGCCCGTGCGTCAGCGGCGGACCCGCTGGATGTAAAGGCCTGTGAACCCGCGGTTGGCGCCGGGTACGAGCTTCAGTCGTCATCGGCCGGGTCCAGGTCTGGAAACAGCACGCTGGTGTAGCCGAACTGCGTCAGATCGGTCATGCGCGTGGGGTACAGCCGGCCGATCAGGTGGTCGCATTCGTGCTGCACCACCCGGGCATGAAAGCCATCGGCTTCACGCTCCAGCAGCTGGCCCTGCGGGTCGAAGCCGCTGTAGCGTATGCGTGCCAGACGAGGCACCTGCCCGCGCAGGCCGGGCACCGACAGGCAACCTTCCCAGCCCAGCTCCAGCGTGTCTTCCAGCGGTGTGACCACCGGGTTGATGAGCACCGTGCGCGGCACCGGCGGCTCGTCGGGGTAACGCTGAATCTTGCCGAAACCGAAGATCACCAACTGCAGGTCGACCCCGATCTGAGGTGCCGCCAGGCCCGCGCCCTGGGCGGCTTCCATGGTCTCGAACATGTCCTCGATCAGCGTATGCAGCTCGGGGGTGTCGAAGGACTCGACCGGCTTGGCGATGCGCAACAAGCGCTCGTCGCCCATCTTCAGGATCTCTCTGACCGTCATTCCACCAACTCCTTTTTTTCCGGACCAGCACGTGCGGGACCCGGTCCATTTTCCGCCAGCGACGGTGCGGCTTCCAGCAGTTGCAGCAAAGCCGCTTCGTCGAGCACCGACAGGCCCAGCGCCTGCGCCTTGTCGAGCTTGCTGCCGGCGTCAGCGCCAGCCACCGCATGGCTGGTTTTCTTCGACACCGATCCCGACACCTTGCCACCCGCCGCCTCGATGCGGGCTTTGGCTTCGTCGCGTGTCAACGTGGGCAGGGTACCGGTCAAGACGAATGTCAACCCGGCCAGCGGCTGCGGACCGACTTCCGCGACCTGCCCGGCGGACTCTGGCCAGTGCAGGCCCGCCTTGCGCAACGCCTCGACCACTTCGATGTTGTGCGGCTGGTCGAAGAACGCGCGGACAGCCAGCGCCACGATCGGGCCCACGTCGGCCACGGCCTCCAGCGCATCCAGCGGCGCAGCCATCAGCGCGTCGAGCGAGCCGAAGTGCCGTGCCAGATCGCGTGCGGTCGACTCACCCACCTGGCGAATGCCGAGCGCATACAAAAAGCGCTGCAAGGTGGTGGACTTGCCGGCCTGCAACGCCGCGATCAGGTTGGCCGCACTCTTCTCGGCCATCCTCGGCAGCTCGGCGAGTGTGGTCACATCCAAGGCATACAGATCGGCCAAGCCCTTCAACTGCCCGCCGTCCACCAGCTGGTCGACCAGCTTGTCCCCCAGGCCCTCGATGTCGATCGCGCGCCGGCCGGCAAAGTGCAGCAGCGCCTGCTTGCGCTGCGCCGCACAGAACAAGCCGCCGCTGCAACGGTGGTCGACCCCACCGGGCTCGCGCAGCACCTGGCTGCCGCACACGGGGCACTGCGTGGGCATGCGGAAGTTCGGTACATAGCCCTCGCGCTCACCGGGCACCCGGCCCACCACCTCGGGGATCACATCGCCCGCTCGGCGCACCACCACGGTGTCGCCCACCCGCACCCGCTTGCGCCGCAACTCGAACAGGTTGTGCAAAGTGGCGTTGCTGACCGTGGTGCCGCCGACAAACACCGGCTCCAACCGAGCCACCGGGGTCAGTTTGCCGGTGCGGCCAACTTGCACGTCGATGCCCAGCAAGGGGGTCGATTGCTCCTGCGCCGGGTACTTGTGCGCAAGTGCCCAGCGCGGCTCGCGGCTGCGGAATCCGAGCTGCTTTTGCAGCTTGCGGTTGTCGACCTTGTAGACCACACCGTCGATGTCGAAGCCGAGTTCGTCGCGTTGTTGCCCGATGCGGTCGTGGTAGCCCACCAGCCCCTCGGCGCCCTGCACCACCTCGCGTCGGTCATTGACCGGCACACCGAACTCGGCAAGCGCGGTCAGCAGTCCGCTGTGGGTGGGCGGGGCGTCCCAACCTTGAACGTCGCCCAGACCATAGGCGTAGAAACTGAGCGGCCGTTGCGCGGCGACGCGCGCGTCCAGCTGCCGCACCACGCCAGCTGCGGCGTTGCGCGGGTTGACAAAGGTCTTGGCGCCCTTGTCGCGCTGCTGTTCGTTGAGCCGCTCGAAATCGTCGCGGCGCATGTAGACCTCGCCGCGGATCTCGATTACGGCCGAGCTGCAAGCTGCTGCGCCCTTCAGCCGCTCGGGAATCTGCTGGATGGTCAAGATGGTGTGGGTGACATCCTCGCCGGTCTCGCCGTCGCCTCGGGTGGCGGCCGATGCGAGCTTGCCGTTTTCATAGCGCAGGTTGATCGCCAGCCCGTCGAACTTGAGTTCGGCCGAGTAGGCCACCGGCGGGGCGTTTTCTTCCAGCTTCAGCAGCTTTCTCACCCGCGCGTCGAAGCGCTGGGCCGGGGCTTCGCTGGTGTCGCGCTCGGATGCGATCGACAGCATCGGCACCGCATGGCGGATCGGCTGCAGCCCTTCGAGCACCGCGCCTGCCACGCGCTGGGTCGGTGAATCCACCGTCAGCAGATCGGGGTGTGCGGCTTCCAGCGCCTGCAGTTCGGCGAACAGCGCGTCGTAGTCGGCGTCGGGAATCTCCGGTGCGTCCTGCAGGTGATACAGCTCGGCATGGTGGCGCAGCAGTTGCTGCAATTCAGCGGCGCGCTGTGAGAAGTCCGGGCCCATGTGCGACATTGTGGAATACGAAGCCACGGACTCTGCAGATGACCACAGACTATGACCTCATCACGATCGGCGCCGGATCCGGCGGCGTGGCCGGATCACGCCGCGCTGCGAGCTTTGGCGCCCGGGTCGCGATCATCGAAGGCAGCCGCGTCGGCGGCACCTGCGTCATTCGCGGCTGCGTGCCGAAAAAATTGTTGATGTATGCGGCGCAGTTGGGCGACAACGTCACGGAGGCCGCTGCCTATGGCTGGCAGGTCGAACGCGGCGGTTTCCACATGCCGCATTGGGCCTCGACCAAGGCTGTCGAGATCGACCGCCTGGAAAGCATCTATCGAAAGCTGCTGGTCGGCAGCGGCGTGACCTTGTTCGAAGGCGAGGCCCGGCTCGACGGCCCGCGGCAGGTCATGGTGAAGACGGTAGACGGCGAGATCACGCTGCGCGCCGAACACATCCTGATCGCCGCTGGCGGCTCGCCGGTGGCCGATGCCATTCCCGGGCTCGAACACTGCCCCACCAGCGACGACCTGCTCGACCTGCAGACCCTGCCCGAGCGCGCCGCGATCATCGGTGGCGGCTACATCGGGGTCGAATTCGCATCGATCCTGGCGCGGCTGGGCGTCCAGGTGTCGATGTACTACCGCGCCGCGCTGCCGCTGCGCGGCTTCGACGCGATGCTGCGCAGTGCCGCGGCGGCAGCGTTGCAGGGGGCCGGCATCGAATTGCATCCGGGCAGCGTGCCGCAGCGTGTGCAGATGGCCGACAACAATTACTTGTTGATGATGGGCGACGACCGCATGGTCGAGTTTCCTTGGGTGCTGAATGCCACCGGGCGCCGGCCCAACACGGCGCGGCTGAATCTGGAAAGTGTGGGCATCGAGGTCGACAAGGCCGGCGCCGTTCCGGTCGACGACGCCATGCGCACCTCTGCCGAGCACATCTATGCGATCGGCGATGTCACCAACCGCATCAACCTGACCCCGGTTGCGATCGCCGAAGGCCGGGCGCTGGCAGACACGCTGTTCGGCAACCTGCCCCGCACGGTGGACCTGAGCCGGGTGGCGAGCGCGGTGTTCATGATGCCGCCAATGGCGTCGGTGGGGCCGTCAGAAGAACAGGCCGCCGCCGAGGGCTATACCTTCAAGGTCTTCGAGACCGAGTTCCGGCCGATGAAGCAGGCGTTCATCGATGGAAAGGAACGCGCCCATATGAAGCTGCTGGTGGACACAGCCGACGACAAGGTGCTGGCGGTGCACATGATCGGCGCCGATGCGCCGGAGATCGTTCAGGCATTGGCCGTGGCATTGACCGCCGGTGCCACCAAGGCCGATTTCGACCGCACGATCGCGATGCACCCGACCGCGGCCGAAGAGTTTGTGCTGATGCGCGAGGCGGCGCGCACCGTGGAGCCGCTTGAGGCGACGCCGAAGGCAGCGCAAAAGGCAGAAGAAGAGGTCGAGAAGCGGACGGTGAGCTGAGCGGACCGGCGGACGGACACCTGACTGCGCCGCGCATGCGCTGCATCGCGGCCAGGAGAATCGCCCGCGTCCGGCAAGTCCGGGTCGGCCTGGGTTGCGATCGGTCGCTGCTAACTGAACAACCGCCGTGCAGCGGGCGAGCCCGCAGCCAGGTCCAGCGCGTCGAGCCGCGCATACAAGCGCTGCAGTTCTTCGCCGATCGACGCATAGGCATGCAAGGTGATCGGCTGGCCATGGTCGTCGACCGCGGTCGCATCCAGGTCCTTGGCCAGTTGCGTGGCCGAACGGTGCCAGGCCGGGAAGGCCTCTGCACCAGCCGGCGATTGCGGCACATCCAGGGTCAGCGTGCAGCTGCGCACGGCGCTTGCCTGCGGGTCTTCGCCCAGAGCGGCCAATGCCGCCTGCGCGTCCACCGACAGCACCAGCAGCGGCGGCGCGCCCTCTTCGGCTGAGGGTAGAACCAAACGCCCCGGCACCCCGCCTTTGACAAAGCCATGGCGCGCCGCGATCTGCTGCACATAGGCCACCGACCAGGCCACCGTGTTGGCGCGCAGCACCACACTCAGCACCGCATCCAGCGGGTTGGTCTGGGCGTCGAGTTCGCGCGCGCGGGCCACCACTTCCAGCATGTCGGGCAGGTCGGCGTTGGCGCCGACCGCATCGGCATAAGCCTGCACCTTCTGCACGAAATCGGAATACTCGATCTCGTTGAGCGCGCCGCTGCGGTTGACCAGTTGCACCCCGGCCTGCAACTCGCCATAGCGATGGCCCAGCGACAGCGGCTCCCAGGTGCCGCTGTCGGCGTCCAGGCCTTCGATCAGCAACGGCTTGCTGCCGATGCGCCGCGTGCCGGGCATCGCCTGCAAGGCCAACTCCGCGCTGACCGGTGCTTCCAGCGAAAGCGCTGCAATGGCATCGATCAGCGCGTCCAGCCGCTGCGGAAGGCGCGGCACCAGACGCAGTGCCGCAGGCACCGGCCCAGCCGCATCGGAGCTCGAGACCGAATCGGCACGGTGCCGGGCGCCGTCGTCGATGGAGCCGTTGGAGTGGGCAGAAAAGGCAGCGCCATCGGCGTCGATCCGGTCGACAGCCGCCGCCGCTGCCACATCCATGCCCGGCTCGATGCGATCGCCTTCCGGCAGCGCATCCAGCATGCGGCGCTGCCGCGCCCGTCGCATGCGCCACCAGCCCTGCAGCAGCAGCGCCAACAGCACCAAGCCGGCGAGCGCCGCCAGCGCCACCTCCAGCGACGGTTGCTTCATGGCGCTGCACCTTCAGCAGCCACCAGCGACGAGATCCGTCGACCGCCGACCGTCATGCGGCTTCCGCCATCGTCAAGGCCGACTCCATGTCCACCGCCACGATTCGCGACACGCCCTGCTCCTGCATCGTCACGCCGATCAGCTGCTCGGCCATCTCCATCGCGATCTTGTTGTGGCTGATGAAGAGAAACTGCGTGCCTGCGCTCATCTCCGTCACCAGCTTGCGGTAGCGCTCGGTGTTGGCATCGTCCAGTGGCGCGTCCACTTCGTCCAGCAAACAAAACGGCGCCGGATTGAGCTGAAAGATCGCAAACACGAGCGCGATCGCAGTCAGTGCCTTCTCACCACCGGACAGCAGGTGGATGGTGCTGTTCTTCTTTCCGGGCGGCTGCGCCAGCACCTGCACCCCGGCGTCCAGGATTTCGCTGCCAGTCATCACCAGCTTCGCCTGCCCGCCGCCGAACAAGCTCGGGAACATGCGGCCGAAGTGTTCGTTGACCTGATTGAAGGTGCTGGCCAGCAGGTCGCGCGTTTCCAGGTCGATCTTCTGGATCGCGTCTTCCAGGGTGCCGATTGCGTCCTGCAGATCGGCGTACTGTGCGTCCAGAAAGGTCTTGCGTTCGCGCGAGCCGGTCAACTCGTCCAGCGCCGCGAGGTTGACCGCACCCAGCGTGCCGATCTCGCCGGTGATGCGGTCGATCTCGGTTTGCAGTCCCCAGAGTTTGACGCTGCGGTCCTCGATCCCCTGCGCCAGCACCGTTAGGTCGACCTCGGCAGCGGTCAGCTGCTCAAGATATTGCGCACCGCCCAGTTGGGCGGCCTGCAGCTCCAGCTGCAGCTTGGTGATCTGCTCGCGCAGCGGCTCCAGGCTGCGCTCGAACCCGAGCCGCGCTTCGTCGGTGCGGCGCAAGGTGGCGCCCAGGTCGTCATAGGCACTGCGGGCTGCGCCCAGGTCCTGCTCGCGACCGAGGCGCAGCGCCAAAGCGTCCTGCAGCCCGGATTGCGCGGCCGCATCGTCGAAGCCCGCCAGCTCCTGCGCCAACTGCTCGGAACTGGCGGTGTTCGATGCCACCTGCGCGGCCGCCGTTTCGATGCCGCGCTGCAATTCCGCCTGCCGCGCGACCAGCTGGCGCGACTGGAACAGCGCTTCCTGCGCCTGCCGCTCCAGCGCGCGTTGCTGCTCACGCGCATCGGCGAGCCGGCGTTCGGCGTCGATCACCCTGTCGTCGACCGTGACCTGTTGTTCCTGCGCGGTGGCGAGTTCGATGTCGAGCGTTTCGAAACGACCTTCGCCGACGGCACGACGCTCCTGCAGCGCTTCCAATGCCGCATCGATCTCGGCCAGTTCCTCCTCCAACTGGCTGCTGCGGCTGCGGGCGGCTTCGGCTTGCTGGCGCAACTGCAGCAGTTCCACCTGCAAGGCATGGGCACGGGTCTGCGCGTCGGCAGCTTCGCGGCGCATGGTCTGCAAGCGAAGCGACGCATCCGTGTAGGCCGCTTCCAGCCGCACCAATGCGCTGCGGGACTGCTCAGCGATCAGGTTTTGAGCGCGTTGCTGGCGGTCCAGGTTCTCGATTTCCTGCGCGCGCGCCAACATGCCGGCTTGTTCGCTGTCCGGTGCATGAAACGCCACCGCATGCTGCGACACCGCATGGCCGGCTGCGGTCATGATGACCTCGCCATGGGTGAGCTGGCTGCGTTGCGCCAATGCGTCGTCCAGACTTTCCGCGGTGTAGACGCCTTCCAGCCAATCCGACAACAAGGCTTTCAGACCGGCATCGCCGAGTCGCAGCAGGTCAGCCAGGCGCGGCAGCGTGCGGTGGGTATCCGGCTGCCCCGCGGACGGCAAGGCATAAAACGCCAGTTTGGCAGGCGGGGCATCGTCTGCAAAAGCCCGCACCGTGTCGAGCCGGCCCACCGCCAAGGCTGTCAAACGCTCGCGCAACGCGGCTTCCAGCGCAGTTTCCCAGCCGGGCTCGATGTGCACCTGGGTCCACAGCCCCTTCAGGTCGTTGAGGCCATGGCGCTCCAGCCAGGGGCGCAGCTTGCCTTCGGTCTGAACCTTTTCCTGCAAAGCGCGCAACGCATCGAGCCGAGCGCCGATCTCGGTCAGCCGGCTCGACTCGCGGCTGGCATCGGCCTGTGCCTGGCGGCGATGCTCGTCCAGTTGCGGCACCTGCTCGCTCAAATCGTGGAGGCGCGCGTCGGTGGCCTCGCGAGTCTGGTCGGCATCGGCATGCTGCTGCTCCACAGCCTGGAGTCGCTCGGCATCCGGACCCAGCAGCCCGCGCTGCTCGGCCGCCAGGCGCTCATGCCTGGCACCCTGCTGACGACTTTGCTCGTCGATGCTGCGCGATTCGGCGGCCAGCACCTGAATCTGCTGCTGCACCTGCCCGACCAAACCACGCTGGCGGCTGGCCTCGGCCTGGGCCGCACGCCAGGCGTCTTCCAGACCCGGCAGCGCGGCCACCTGTTCTTCGGCTTGCGCTGCCAGCACCGCAGCCCGTTCCTCGCTGTCGCCGATGCGGGCTGCGTTTGCTTCGACCTCGGCCAGCGCTTCGGCCCGGCGCTGGTCCCACAACACGTTCTGCGCCTGCAACTCCGACAACCGCGCTTCGGCGCGCTGGCGACCATCGACCACATAGCGAATGCGCTCTTCGAGCCGGCTTACCGCCAATGCGGCTTCACCCAAAGCGCCCTGCTTCGCATGCAGCAGATCATTGGCAGCGTAGTGCGCCTGACGCACCGTTTCCAGCTCGGCTTCGGTCTGGCGCAGCTCGGCAAGTCGTGCTTCGAGCGCCGTGGCGGCTTCGCTCGCCGCAGCCTGCACACGCGCTTCCTCGGCTGCGGAATCGCGGTGCTTCAAAAACCACAGCTGGTGCAGCTTGAGCGTGCCCTCTTCCTGCAACTGGCGGTATCGGGTCGCGACCGCAGCCTGGCCCTCCAGCTTGTCGAGGTTGCTGTTCAGCTCTCGCAGGATGTCTTCCACACGGGTCAGGTTCTCGCGCGTGTCCTTCAGCCGGTGCTCGGTTTCGCGGCGCCGCTCCTTGTACTTGCTGACGCCGGCGGCTTCTTCCAGGAACAGCCGCAGTTCTTCGGGCCGGCTTTCGATGATCCGGCTGATGGTGCCCTGGCCGATGATCGCGTACGCGCGCGGGCCGAGCCCGGTGCCCAGAAACACATCCTGCACGTCGCGCCGCCGCACCACCTCGTTGTTGATGTAGTAACTGCTGCCACCGTCACGCGTCAGCACCCGCTTGACGGCGATCTCGGCAAACTGATTCCACTGCCCACCGGCCCGCGCCAGGGTGTTGTCGAACACCAGCTCCACACTCGCCCGGCTGGCCGGCTTGCGCTGGCCCGAGCCATTGAAGATCACATCTTGCATGCTCTCGCCCCGCAGCTCACTGGCTTTGCTCTCTCCGAGCACCCAGCGCACGGCGTCCATGATGTTGCTCTTGCCGCAGCCGTTCGGACCGACCACGCCCACCCGCTGCCCGGGCAGCTGAAAGGTGGTCGGGTCGGCGAAGGATTTGAAGCCCGCAAGCTTGATCTGGTTGAGTCGCATCGAATCGGGTCGGAGATCGGGGCGTCGCGTAGACGTACTTGCTAAGTACTTGATTTGAATGAAAAAAAGCGCTCTGAAACAGAGCGCGAAGCAGACCGGATGATAGCATCGGCACCCCGCTTCCCATGGCCTTCAACGGCCCCTGTCGATGGCCCGCAAGACTGCTTCGGACTCCCGCTCGCTGCCCTCGAAACCGATCGCTGGCCGATCGTCTCCCCGATCGCAGCGCCAGGCACCGGCGGTGCCCCCCAGCCAGCCCGACAAGCAGCTGCAGGTCTTCGACAACCCAGCCCCTGAGCGCGACTATGTGATCCGTTTCGATGTGCCCGAATTCACCTGCCTGTGCCCACTGACCGGGCAGCCCGATTTCGCCCACTTCGACATCCGCATCGTGGCCGACCGCTGGTGTGTCGAAACCAAAAGCCTGAAGCAGTACTTCTGGGCCTTCCGCAACGAAGGCGCGTTCCACGAAAAGGTGACCAACACCATCCTCAGCGATCTGGTGGCGGCCATCGACCCGCGTTTCGTCCGCATCCATGCCGACTGGTATGTGCGCGGAGGCATCCGCACCTTTGTCACCGCGGAGCACCGCAAGACCGGCTGGGAGCCGCCAGTGCCGGTGCGGCTGCCGGGCGAGTGACATCGGAGTGAACGCTGCCGAGTCGCCGCCCCGCCCCGCCTATCAAAAGTATGCGGTCCAGGTGGCCCCGAGCGCGATCGACGGCCAAGGCGCATTCGCCGACGAGCCGGTCCCCGCGCGCCGGAAAATCGGTGAGATCCGCGGCGAAAGCATCAGCGTGGCCGAAGCCCGCATCCGGGCCACGCGCAGCGAGCGGATCATGATCGTGGAGTTGTCGGCGCGGCGCGCCATCGACTTCAGCCAGTCGGCCGATCCGATGCGCTACACCAACCACAGCTGCCAGCCCAATGCGCGGTTGTGCATCCGCCAGGGCCGGGTCGAGTTCTATGCGCTGCGCGCCATCGAGGCCGGCGCCGAGATTACCGTGGACTACGGCGAAACGCACCACGAAGGCCGGCTTGCCTGCCGTTGCGGCGCGCCGGGCTGCAAGGGCCGTTTGTAGCCGCGTCCGGCTCCCTCGGCTCAAGCCCGAGGGGCGGATGCCGATAGCTTGGCTCAGGTCGGGCAACTCTGCACCCACCCGAAGCCGGCGCGCAGGTTCAGACGACTGCGCGTCGAGTCCCCCCATCGACGCGAGTCCCCCACATGAAAATGCTATCCACGACCCTGGCCGCTGCGGCCACCTTTGCTGCCCTGAGCGCGTTTGCAGGCTCAGCGCATGCCAACGACGCCAAAGCGACGATCGCCGCGCTGGACGCGCGCCTGGCCAAGATCGGCGCCCCCAAACTCGACGGCACCGAGAAGGCCGGCGAGAAGGAAGTGCCGGGCATCTACTTCGGCGCCCGCAAGATCAACAACAACTACGACGTGGTCGACGAGATCAAGAAGACCACCGGCGCCACCGCCACCGTGTTCGTTCGTGAAGGCGACGATTTCGTGCGCGTCAGCACCAATGTGCTGACCCCCGAAGGCAAGCGCGGCGTCGGCACTTCGCTGGCACGCGCCAAGGCCTACGAAACCCTCAACAAGGGCGAGCAGTTCTGCGGCCAGGTCGATGTGCTGGGCACCCCGTTCGATGCTTGCTACAACCCCGTCAAGGATGCCGCAGGCAAGGTGATCGGCGTGACCTACGTCGGCTTCAAGAAGTAAGCACTGCAGCAGCCGAGCGCCACCCATGAGATCGCTTGCCCACACCACCGGTCGGCCCCTGCGCCTGCTGATTCACGGCTTTTCATCGCTGCGCATCGGCGCCCGGTTGTTGTGGTCCTTCGGTACCGTGCTGGCCCTGGCCGCGGTGCTGGGGGCCACCGCCCTGTTCGGCTTGCAGCGGCTGAATCAGGAAGCCGACGCGCTGGCCAACAAGTGGCTGCCGAGCGTGGGCGACGCGGCTGCGATGCGGATTTCGCTGCTGACGTTTCGCGACCTGGAAATCAAGCATTCGCGGGCAGCCGACGCCGGCTACCGTGAAGAATACGAAGAAAAGATGAAAGAAGCCGCCGATGCAGTCGGCACCCGCTTTCAAAGCCTGAAGCAGCGCGCGGCGGGCGATGAAGAGCGCGCGTTGGCCGACCGCTTCGATGCGCTGTGGAAAGAGTACGCAGCCATCAACAAGAAGGTGCTGGACTTCGGCCGCGGCAACAAGACGCAGGACGCCACCGACCTGTCGGACGGCGCGGCCCACATGGCGGCCGACGATGTGGTGCTGGCCATCGACAAGCTCAGCCAGTTCAACTTCGATGGGGGCAAGGCCAACGCCGCGGAAGCTGCCGTGGTGTATGCGCGTTCACGCATCGGCATCCTCAGCGCCGTGGCTGCGGCATTGGTGATCGGGGTGGCGCTGGCACTGGCCATCTCACGCGGTTTGCTGCGGCAGTTGGGCGGCGAGCCGCAGGTGGCTGCCGCCGTGGCCGCAGCGGTGGCCGCGGGCGATCTCAGCACCCCGATCGTTGTGCGACCCGGTGACAGCACCAGCCTGATGGCGCAGTTGTCGGCGATGCAGGGCAGCCTGGCCCGCGTGGTGGCAACCGTGCGCAGCGGCTCCGAGCGCGTCGCCAGCGCCAGCGGCGAGATCGCGCAGGGAAACACCGACCTGTCCAGCCGCACCGAACACCAGGCCAGCGCCCTGGAGCAAACCGCTGCGTCGATGGAGCAACTCTCCAGCACCGTGCGCCAAAACGCCGACAACGCCAGCCAGGCCGATGTGCTGGCCCACCGCGCCAGTGAAGTGGCGGTGCGCGGTGGCAGCGTGATGGCCAAGGTGGTCGAGACCATGCAGGGGATCGACCAGAGCTCGCGCCGCATCGCCGACATCATCGGCACCATCGACGGGATCGCTTTCCAGACCAACATCCTGGCGCTGAATGCAGCGGTGGAAGCCGCGCGTGCCGGCGAGCAGGGCCGCGGCTTCGCGGTGGTGGCTACCGAGGTTCGCAACCTGGCGCAACGCTCGGCTGCTGCCGCACGCGAGATCAAGACATTGATCGCTGCCAGCGGCCAGCGGGTCGAAGCCGGCAGCGCACTGGTCGGTGAGGCCGGCACCACGATGGGCGAGGTGGTGGCGGCAATCGGCCGGGTGACTGCGCTGATGAGCGAGATCAGTGCTGCGAGCCGCGAGCAGAGTTCCGGTGTGGCGCAGGTCGGGCAGGCAGTCACGCAGATGGACAAGGCCACGCAGCAAAACGCCGCGCTGGTCGAGCAAAGCGCGGCTGCGGCCGAGCAGTTGCGCGATCAGGCGCCTGAGCTGGTGGAGGTGGTGGCGGGCTTCAGGCTGTCGGGTCAGGCGGCGGCGGCATCGGCCTGAGCCGCATCCGCGGCGCAGGCTTCGTGGCGATCGTGGGCTCCTTTGGCTTTCGACGGCACCGCGGATAATTCGGGCGATGAATCCGCTGCTGTCCCGCCTGCATCCGTACCCGTTCGAGCGCTGGCGTGAGCTGACGCGCGGCGTGGTGCCGAATCCGGCCCTGCGGCCGATCAGCCTGTCGATCGGCGAGCCTCGGCATCCGGCGCCCGCGCTGGTCGAAGCGGCGCTGGTGCAGGCCCTGCCGGCGCTGTCGTCCTACCCCGCCACCGTGGGCGAACCGGCCTTGCGCGAGGCGATCGCGGGCTGGCTGCAGCGGCGCCATCGGATCTCGATCGACCCATCCACCCAGGTGCTGCCCGTCAACGGCTCGCGCGAAGCGCTGTTTGCACTGGCGCAGACCGTGGTCGATCCCACGAGGCACGGCGCGTTGGTGGTGTGCCCGAACCCGTTCTATCAAATCTACGAAGGTGCCGCGTTGCTCGCAGGTGCCACCCCGGTCTATGTGCCGAGCATCCCGGCACGCAACTTCGCAGCCGATTGGGACAGCGTCGACGATGCCACCTGGGCGCGCACCCAGCTGCTGTATGTCTGCTCGCCGGGCAACCCCACCGGCGCGGTGATGACGCTCGCCGAGTGGCAGCGGCTGTTCGAACTGAGCGACCGCCACGGCTTTGTGATCGCCAGCGACGAGTGCTACAGCGAGATCCATTTCGACGACGATGCATCGCCACTCGGCGGGCTGCAGGCTGCTGCGCTGCTGGGCCGCACCGGCTTCCAGAACCTGGTGGCAATCGGCAGCCTGTCCAAGCGCAGCAGCGTGCCCGGACTGCGATCGGGTTTCGCGGCCGGAGACCGCGCGGTCATCCGGGCTTTCACGCTCTACCGGACGTACCACGGCAGCGCCATGAGCGGTCTGGTGCAGCGCGCCAGCATCGCGGCATGGAACGACGAAGCTCATGTAGTGGAAAACCGCCGGCTCTACCGGCAGAAGTTCGACGCGGTCTTGCCGCTGCTGCAACCGGTGCTGGATGTGCGGCGGCCGGATGCCGGTTTCTATCTGTGGGCCGGTGTCGCCTGTCCGAGCGGTGACGCGAGCGGTGCTGCGGCTGGCAATGCAGCGGGCGAGGCGATGGCCGACGAGATCGAATGGGCCCGCGACCTGCTCGCTCAATACAATGTGGCGGTGCTGCCGGGCAGTTTGCTGGCTCGAGACAACAGCAGCAGCGCCGGTCTTGCCACACCGATGAATCCGGGCCAGGGCCGCGTGCGGCTGGCGCTGGTGGCACCGCTGGCCGACTGTGTCGAAGCGGCCGAGCGCATCGCAGCGTTTGTAGCCGACCGCAACACGCAAGCCGCGCCCAACCCTGTTCTTCAAGAAAGCACCCCATGACCACCACCGCCCTGCAGCAAACCATCGAGATGGCCTGGGAGTCCCGCACCGAGATCACGGCGGTCAACGCGCCTGCTGTGCGGGAAGCGGTCGAGGAAGTGATCGCCGAACTCAACGGCGGCCGACTGCGGGTGGCCGAGCGGCGCGGGGTCGGCGACTGGTCTGTTAACCAGTGGATCAAGAAGGCAGTGCTGCTGAGCTTCAGACTCAATGACAACAAGTTGATGCAAGCCGGCGACCTGGCCTTCTACGACAAGGTGCCGACCAAGTTTGCGCACATGGACGAAGCCGCGCTGCGCGAATCCGGTGTGCGCGTGGTGCCACCGGCGGTGGCCCGGCGCGGCAGCTACCTGGCGAAGAACGTGGTGCTGATGCCGGGCTACGTCAACATCGGCGCCTATGTCGACGAGGGCACGATGATCGACACCTGGGCCACGGTGGGATCGTGCGCGCAGATCGGCAAGAACGTGCACCTGTCGGGCGGGGTGGGCATCGGCGGCGTGCTGGAGCCGTTGCAGGCCAACCCGACCATCATCGAGGACAACTGCTTCATCGGCGCGCGCAGCGAAGTCGTCGAAGGCGTGATCGTCGAAGAGAACAGCGTCATCAGCATGGGTGTGTATCTGGGGCAGAGCACCAAGATCTACGACCGCGCCACCGGCACCGTCAGCTATGGCCGCATCCCCGCCGGCTCGGTGGTGGTGGCTGGCAACCTGCCCGCCGCCGATGGCAGCCACAGCCTGTACTGCGCCGTGATCGTGAAGCGGGTCGATGCGGGCACCCGCGCCAAGACCTCGATCAACGACCTGCTGCGCACCTGAAGCCACCGGAGCAAGCCCACATGGCCAACAACCTCGAACGTGTGCTGCGGCTGATGGCCGAAAAGCAGGCATCCGATGTCTATATGTCGGCCAACACGCCGATCCTGATCAAGATCAACGGGCAGATCATGCAGTTGTCGGATCAGGTACTGGGCGTGCACCAGACCAAGCAGTTGCTGGCCGAGATGCTGGCGCCGCAGCAGATGGAAGAGCTGGAAGACACCGGCGAGTTGAATGTCGGCATCGGCGTGCCGCGCGTGGGCAGCTTTCGGCTGTCGGCCTTCAAGCAGCGCGGATCGGTGGCGGCGGTGATCCGTTGCATTCCGTTCGACATTCCGGCGTTGGACACCCTCGGTCTGCCGCCACTCTTGTCGAAGCTGGTGACCGACAAGCGCGGCCTGCTCTTGATGGTGGGCGCCACCGGCACCGGCAAGAGCACCACGCTGGCGTCGATGCTGGAATGGCGCAACCAGCAGATGACCGGCCACATCCTGACGATCGAAGACCCGATCGAGTTCCTGTTCAGCAACAAGAAGAGCATCGTCAACCAGCGCGAGGTCGGCCGCGACACGCAGAGCATGCAGACCGCGCTGAAGAATGCATTGCGGCAAGCGCCCGATTGCATCCTGATCGGCGAGATTCGAGACCGCGAAACGATGAGCTCGGCCTTGTCGTATGCGTTGTCGGGCCACTTGGTGCTGGCCACCATGCACGCCAACAACAGCTACCACGCGCTCGGCCGGATCCTGTCGTTCTATGCGCCGGAAGCGCGCCCCACGCTGCTGTCGGACCTGGCTTCGGGCTTGCGGGCGATCGTGTCGCAACGCCTCTTGCGCAGCAATGCCGGCGGGCGCGTGCCGGCGGTGGAGGTGCTGCTGAACACCAAGCTGGTGGCCGACCTGATCGACAAGGGCGAACTGGCCGAAGTGAAAGAAGCGGTAGAGAAGTCGATGACGGAAGGGTCGCAGACGTTCGAGCAAGACCTGGCGCGCTTGATCGGCGAAGGCGTGATCTCGCGCGACGAAGGCCTGGCGCATGCCGATTCGCCCACCAACCTGCTGTGGCGCTTGCAGAACGACCATGGCGGGCAGACGCGGGTGATGCCCAAACCCGAGGAAGCCGACACCGCCACCTTCACCGAAATGGCGGTCGATGTGCGGCCCGAGGAAAGCCGCAGTGCGTCGCTGTCACAACTGTCATGGCCGACGGTTCGGCAATGACCTCTGCAGCACCTTCGGCTTCGACGCTGCGCCTGACCGAAGCGTTGATCGCCTGCCGCTCGGTGACACCGGCCGATGGCGGCTGCCGCGCCCTGCTGATCGCGGTGCTGGAGCCGGCCGGCTTCGTTTGCGAAGCCATCGATGCCGGCCCCGACCACGCGCGCGTGTCGAACCTGTGGGCGGTGCACGACAGCGGCCGGCCCGGTCCGACCCTGGTGTTCGCCGGTCACACCGATGTGGTGCCGACCGGACCGCTGGAGCGCTGGACCAGCGACCCGTTCGTGCCCTCGCACCGCGACGGCCGCATCTACGGCCGCGGTGCAGCCGACATGAAAACCGCAGTGGCGGCGATGACCCTGGCTTGCGCAGCGCATGCCACCGGGCACCCCGACCATCCGGGCCGAATCGCGCTCTTGATCACCAGCGACGAAGAAGGCCCTGCGCTGCATGGCACGCGCCATGTGGTCGAGGTGCTGCGCAAGCGCGGCGAGCGACTCGACGCGTGCATCGTCGGCGAGCCGACCTCCGTCGAGCGGCTCGGCGACATGGCCAAGAACGGGCGCCGGGGATCGTTGTCAGGACGCCTCACGGTGCATGGGGTGCAGGGCCATGTGGCCTACCCGCAACTGGCGCGCAACCCGCTGCATGAGCTGGCACCGGCACTGGCCGAGCTGGTTGCGACGCGCTGGGACCCCGAGGCAGGCAACCCGCATTTTCCGCCCACCGGCTTTCAGATCAGCAACATCCGCGCCGGCACCGGTGCCTTCAATGTGATTCCGGGTGAGCTGGTGCTGGACTTCAACTTTCGCTTCAGCACCGCCGTCACGCCAGACGATCTGAAGCAGCGCGTGACGCAGATCCTGCAGCAACACCGGGTCGACCACCGCATCGACTGGACTCTCGGTGGCGAGCCCTTCCTGACCGAGCCGGGCACCCTGAGCGCGGCCTTGCAGGATGCGGTCGAAGCGGTGTGCGGGCAGCGCCCGGTGCTCAGCACCACCGGTGGCACCTCCGACGGCCGCTTCATCGCCTCCCTGTGCCCGCAGGTGATCGAGTTCGGCGTGGTCAATGCCAGCATCCACCAGGTCGATGAATGGGTGGATGTCGATGCGGTCGAGCCCTTGCAGCGGGTCTACAGCCAGACGTTGCAGCGCTTTCTGTCATGACGGTCGAGGAGTCCATTGCAGCCTGTGCAGCCAGGCTGGTGCAAGCCAATGCCTGCTTCGGCCATGGCACGGGGAATGCAAAAGACGAGGCGGCATGGCTGGTGCTGTGGCAACTGGGGCTGCCGCTGGACTCGATGGACGAACAACTGACGCGCGCCTTGACCACCGACGAGCAGCACGCGGTCGATGCACTCGTCACCCGCCGCATCGACAGCCGCCAACCCGCGGCGTACCTGACGGGCGAAGCCTGGCTGCAGGGCCTGCCCTTCACGGTCGATGCACGGGTGATCGTGCCGCGTTCACTGATCGCCGAAGTGATCGCCGATGGCACGCTCGATGCTTGGCTCAGCAGCCACACACGGCAGGTGCTGGACCTGTGCACCGGTTCTGGCGCGCTGGCGGTGCTGGCCGCCCTGGCCTGGCCCGAAATCAGCGTCACGGCCACCGACCTGTCGGCGGATGCGTTGTCGGTGGCGCAGCTGAACCTGCAGCGCCACGGTCTGGCCGACCGCATCATGCTGGCGCAAGGCGACGGCCTGGCCGCAGCCCCGGGTACCTTCGACCTGATCCTTTGCAACCCGCCCTACGTGAGACGCGAATCGATGTCCAAACTGCCAGCCGAATACCGCGCCGAACCCGCATTGGCGCTGGACGGCAACGCAACCGGCGGCACCGACGGCATGGACTTCATCCGTCCGCTGCTGCAGGCAGCGCGCCGGCACCTGAACGACGATGGTGTGCTGGTGCTGGAGGTCGGCCATGAGCGCCAAGGCTTCGAAGCCGCGTTCCCGCGCTTGCCGGTCGTCTGGTTGCCCACCAGCTGCGGCGACGATCAGTTGTTGTTGATCGAAGCCCGGGCGCTGCAGCCGCGGCTGCTGACCGCATTCGCCGCATGATCACGCTGCGCGACATCACCCTCAGACGGGGCGTCAAGGTGGTGCTGCAAGGCGCCAGCGTGGTGCTGCAGCCGGGCGAAAAGGTGGGTTTGATCGGGCGCAACGGCGCGGGCAAGTCGAGCTTGTTCTCGCTGATGGCTGGGCGGCTGCAGGCCGATGCTGGCGATGTCGAAATCCCGCCTCGCTGGCGTCTTGGCGAGGTCGCGCAGGAGATGCCTGAGACCGATACCGGCGCAGCCGACTTCGTGCTCGAAGGCGACCGCCCGCTGATGGACGCGCAAGCGGTGCTGGCGGCTGCCGAAGCCGCCGACGATGGCCATGCGATGGCCGACGCCCATGTGGCGCTCGAAGAAGCCGGCGCCTTCGACGCCCGCGCCCGTGCCGATGCGCTGCTGCTCGGGCTGGGATTCAAGACCTCGCAACTCGACGCGCCGGTCAACAGCTTCTCGGGCGGCTGGCGCATGCGGCTGCAACTGGCGCGCGCCTTGATGTGCCCGGCCGAGATCCTGCTGCTGGACGAACCCACCAACCACCTGGATCTGGACGCGCTGGTGTGGCTGGAGAGCTGGCTCAAACGCTATGACGGGTTGATGCTGATCATCAGCCACGACCGCGAATTTCTGGACGCTGTCACCCGCGTCACCGTTCATCTGGACGAAAGCCAGCTGACCCGGTACACCGGCAACTACACGGCGTTTGAAGAGATGCGCGCCGAACGGATGTCGCAAGCGCAGGCGGCGTACGGCAAGCAGCAAGAGAAAGTGGCGCACCTGCAGCGCTTCATCGACCGCTTCAAGGCCAAGGCCAGCAAGGCCAAGCAGGCGCAAAGCCGGGTCAAGGCGCTGGCGCGGATGGAGCGACTGGCCCCGGTGCTGACCGCCAGCGACTTCGACTTCGAGTTTCGCGAACCGCTGAGCCTGCCGAATCCGATGCTGAGCTTCGATGCGCTCAGCGCCGGATACCGGGCAGAGAACGGCAGCGCCACACCGATCGTCGAAGGCTTCAGCCGCTCGGTGCTCGCCGGCCAGCGCATTGGCATCCTGGGCGCGAACGGTCAGGGCAAGTCGACGCTGGTCAAGACCATTGCGGGCGACCTGGCTGCACTCGGCGGCACCACCACGCAGGGCAAGGGTCTGGTGATCGGCTACTTCGCGCAGCAGGAGCTCGATGTGCTGCACCTGGACGACGGCCCGCTGATGCACCTGGTGCGGCTGGCGCGCGATGTCGGCCCCGCTGCGCGCGAGCAGGAATTGCGCGATTTTCTGGGCCGCTTCCGCTTCACCGGACCGATGGTGCAGCAGCCGGTCGGATCGTTGTCCGGCGGCGAAAAGGCGCGGCTGGTGTTGGCGATGCTGGTCTGGCAGCGCCCCAACCTGCTGCTGCTGGACGAACCCACCAACCACCTGGACCTGACCACCCGCGAAGCGCTGTCGATCGCACTCAACGAGTTCGAGGGCACGGTGATGCTGGTCAGCCACGACCGGGCGTTGCTGCGCGAAACCTGCGACGAGTTCTGGCTGGTGGCCGGTGGCTCGGTGCAGCCCTTCGACGGCGATCTGGATGACTACCAGAAGTGGTTGTTGGAGGTGTCGCGCGCGGCCGCGCGTGGACAACCCTTGCCGGCACCACCGCGCGCCGCGGTCGCATCGGCCCCGGTGGCCGCCCCGACGACCGCTGCGGTCGCCGCGCCGCCACCGGCTCCAGCTCGAACCAGCAAGCCGCCTCCATCGGCTCAGAACCGCGACGACCGCAAGCAGGCCAAGCAGGCGCGGGTTCGGCAGTCCGACGCGTCGCGCCCGTTGCGCGTCGAAGTGCAGCGCATCGACGAGCGCCTCGCGCGGTTGACGCAGGAACGCGGCGAGGTCGAAGCCGCGCTGGCCGCAGCCGACACCCCGGCAAGCGACTTCGCGGAGCTGGGCCGCCGCCTGGCCCACATCGGCGCCGAAGCGGGGACGCTGGAAGAGCGCTGGCTGGCGCTGCACGCCGAACTCGAAGCACTGGCCGGCTGAGGCAGCGAAGCCGCGCGGCGTCTGCGTCTGCCTTCTTACACCCGGCAACACGCGACTGGGAACGATCCCAGGCTGACGCGGAGCGCCTTGCAGCATACGGTTCGCAGCATGCTGCGCGCACCCGGTGCGCAGCGCCGGTGCCTCGCACGCGGCACCGGCGTTCGGTGCCGGAGCCTGGCTTCCTCGGAGCCCGCCATGCTTGAACCCATCCCCAGCCTTCGCCCCCGCGTCGTCTTGCCGAGCGAGCACCCGCCCACGCACTCAGGCACCCCCGCAAACACGAACACAGCGCAGCGGCCCAGCGCCCCCGTGTCGGCCGATTCAGCCGAGCGCGCTGCGGTCAGCCCCACCGCCCGCTATCAGCCGGGTGCAGAGGTGCATGCCCACCTGATGCGCCATCCCGAACAGCGCGATGCGGTCTACACGCGTCTGGTGCGCACCGAGCCTTCGTTGATCCACCACCTGGAAACCTGGCAGCGCCGCGATGCCGTCAATCCGGACCTGGTGCATCTGGCGGACTTTCGCCCACTCGGCTTCGACGCGTTGGGGCAGGCGCCCACCGTCACCCCGACCCCGCCGGATCCGGCCGAAGAAGCCGAACGGCTGCTGGGCGTGGGGGATCGGGGCTGGTTCAGAGGAGACGACTTCGAAGCACGCCAGGCTGCCTACGCAACGTCTCTGCAGCAAGGCGGCCGCGAATGGCAGACCCAGTTGCTGGCAGAGATCGTCAAGCAGGACCCCAATGCGCTGCACAGCTGGCTCGAACCCCGGCGCATCAACGACTCGGTTGCCAATGGCGACCTGAGCGAAGCCGATCGCACCCGAATGGCGCAGAACCATGTAGCGTCGTACAACGAGGGTGTGGTTCCGCAGCTGGAGACGCTGGACAGCGGGGTGGTGTTCGACAACGTGACCCCGGCCGGAATCGTCTCCACAGATCCGTTGGAAAGCGCACGCCGGGTCGACGACTTCCTCGACTTCGTCAATGCGGCAGGATCGACTTTCGACAGCCGGGTGTTCAGGCAGACGCTGGCGCAGCAGCTGAATGGCAGCTATGTCAACAACGACCAGTTGAGACTCGACGACATCTACGCCGGCACCAAGCAAACCCAGGCCGCCACGCTGGCGGCGCTGCTGGTGACCGGTGATGCGTCGCAGCCGCAAATGGCCACCGGCTTTCTGGCCTCGATGACCGCCGGCGAACGCAGCAACTTCCTCGACCGAGCTGAAAACGGCTCATGGGCCTTGACCGCGGCCTACTTGGGCCCGCAGCTGGAGATGTCGCCGGGCGGTGGCATGGGCGACACCGTCGACACCCTGGCGCAACCCGACGCCCTGTCGGCCCTGGCGCTGGCCGTGTCGAACAGCCAGGGCCCGACCGCCGATGCGCTGGCGGTGGAACTGGCGCATGCACCCGGCGACCACGAGCGCTGGTTCAACGACAACCCCGACCGCGCTGCAGCCTGGACCGAGCTGTTGGCGAGCCACTCGCAACCGATCCTGGACGACCTGACCGATCCCGAGTTCCTGCCGGTGGTCGATGGCGTCAAGCCAGTGCCGGCGTTCACCGACGGCGTCCACGACCTTGGGGCGCTGCTTCGTACCGTCAACGACAGCGGCGACACGGCCCTTGTGGACCGCGCACGCGGGGTGCTGCTGGACTACGCCGGCGAACAGCGCGAGCTGATTTCCAGTGCCATGGCTTACCCGCAAGCCACCGCAGCCGGCGGCCGCCTGGGCATCCTCGCTGCGGGCGTCACCGAAAGCGTGAACCTGGCATTGGAAGACTACGCGCAGACGCAGGAGCAGAAGCGGGCTCTGGTGGGTTTTGCGCTCGACCTGGTGGTGGCCGCGGTTCCGGCCGGCGGCCTGGCTTCGAAAGCGGTCGGCGACTGGCTGGAAGCCCATGTGGGCAGCGCCGTGGCCCGCGAAGCGCTGGATGGATTGTCTGGCGACCTGATCGGCGGAGGTGTCGATTTCCTGAGCGACCCGCTCAAGAACACGATCCTGGATCGTTTGGGCGACGGCGAGCTCGACATCTTGGTGGCTGCCTTGCAGGAAAGCAACGGCTTCATCCACGACCAGCTGATTGCGAATCTGCCGGCTCCCGGTTATGAGCCGGGCCAAGCAGGAAGCAGCGACACCTTTCGCGATGTTCAGAACGGCTACCTCCAGGCGTTGAACTGGGTCACGCGCTGACTGCAGAAGGCCTGGGTGCTCACAATGGCGTCGCGTCGAGATTTCGCGACCCTGACGCGGTCGCAACACCAAGGACACCCTGATGGCCATCGACAAGACCCTCTACACCGGACACGCCACCTCCACCGGCGGCCGCACCGGCAGCACCGAATCCTCAGACGGTGCCATCAAGGCACAGTTGTCGACCCCGAAAGAACTGGGCGGCAGCGGCGGCATGGGAACCAACCCCGAGCAACTCTTCGCCGCCGGCTATGCGGCCTGCTTCATCGGCGCCATGAAGGCAGTGGCCGGCAAGCAGAAGCTCGACGTGCCTGAGGACATCTCGATCACTGCGGCGGTGGCCATCGGCCCGATGACCGGCAAGGACGGTGCTTTCGGCATTGCCGTGCAGATGGACATCAAGGTGCCCGGCATGGACAAGGACAAAGCCGAGAAACTGGTGGCCGATGCGCACGAGGTGTGCCCGTACTCGAATGCCACCCGCGGCAACATCAAGGTCGATCTGAACGTGGTCTGACCTTGCCGGGAGGGTCGTACCTGACCTGCAATCTCCTGAGCAGCAACTCGATCCGCGCCTGCACCGCACTCAGCGGGCCGGCGCTTTCCAGCTCGCCGGCTGCACCGACGATCACCGACCCCAGTGCGCAACGGCTGGCCCGCAGCACTGCCACACCGGCGGCCGCGGCGCGCTGGGCGGCAGCTGCCAAGCCTGCGCTGAGCGAGCCGTTGCCGGTGCCGGCGATCACCAGCCCGTCGATGCCTTGTTCGAGCAGCGCATCGACGACGGCGCCGTCGGCGCCGGCGTGGTTCAGCACGATCTCGACGCGCGGCCATTGCAGCGGATCGCGCGCAATGCAGGCCAGTCCGATCGCAACCCCGCCGGGCCACGGCCTGAAGCAGCGCAGCTGCCCTTCCTCGATCCGACCCAGCGGCCCGGCATCGCCGCTGCTGAAGGCGTCCAGTCTGTAGGTGTGCAGCTTGCGCAGGTCCGGGCTCGCGAATACGGTGCCGGCGAGCACGGCCACCACCCCGCGTGCTTGCGGATGGCGCGCCACGGTCACGGCATCCAGCAGGTTCTGCGGGCCGTCGGCCTGCAGCGACGTGGCCGGCCGCATGGCCGCGGTCAGCACCACCGGCTTCGTGGGCGCCAGGACACGCTGCAGGAAATGCGCGGTTTCTTCCAGCGTGTCGGTGCCGTGGGTGACGACGACGCCCGTCACATCGGCGCGTTGCAGGTGAAAGTCGATGCGCTGCGCCAGCGCTTGCCACACCGCGGCATCCATGTCTTTGCTGTCGACCTGCGCCACCTGCTCGGCTTCCAGCGGCACGCCGCGCAACGCCGGCACCGCATCGACCAGGGCCTGCACCGCCACTTGCCCGGCGCGATAGCCGGTGTTGTCCAGCGCGCTGCCAGCGGTGCCAGCGATGGTGCCGCCGGTGCCCAACACCACCACCTTCGGTTGCAGGCTTGGCATGAAGACCCTTTCTGGATAAAAATACAGTGCCTGGATGCATTGACAGGCCAACCCAGGCGGTTGGCGCCAGTTGCTGCATCAGGCGTCTTCCACCGTTCTTTCTCAACCCCACCTGCGAGAGCAACCGATGCCCGAAGCCACCGAAGACAGCCCGAAGCTCACCGCGCGCCAGCAGCAGATTCTGGACCTGGTGCAAGACACCATCGAGCGCACAGGGGCCCCGCCGACCCGGGCCGAGATCGCAGCCGAGCTGGGATTCAAATCGCCCAACGCGGCCGAAGAGCACCTGCAGGCACTGGCCCGCAAAGGCGCGCTGGAACTTGTAGGGGGCACATCGCGCGGCATCCGGCTGAACTCGGCAACGCTGAAGGCGCTGAACCGCGCGCGGCCCGTGCCTTACGGTCGACATGCCAGCGACAGCGGTAGTCAGCAGTACCAACTGCCCCTGCCGAGCCTGGCGCAACTGAGCCTGCCGCTGGTGGGTCGGGTGGCAGCCGGCAGCCCGATCCTGGCGCAGGAGCACATCGAGCAAACCTTTTTGATGGAAGCGTCGATGTTCGCCCGCCGGCCCGACTACCTGTTGAAAGTGCGCGGCATGAGCATGCGCGACGCCGGCATCCTCGACGGCGACCTGCTGGCGGTGCAGAAGACCAGCGACGCCCGCAACGGGCAGATCGTGGTGGCGCGGCTCGGCGACGATGTCACCGTCAAGCGCTTGCGGCGCACCCGCACGTCGATCGAGTTGCTGGCCGAAAACCCCGATTTCGCACCGATCATCGTGCCCCTCGACGCCACCGACTTCGAGCTCGAAGGCGTCGCCGTGGGCCTGATCCGCAACAGCGCAGCGATGTGAGCATGGAGCTGCTGCCCCATCCCCCTTCCCACAACCCGCAGCAAGCGCGACAGCCCTTGCCGGCTCGCCCACCCAAGGCCCCGCCACCACGCAAGGCGCGGCACGCCGACGAATGCGAACGGCTGGAGCAACTGCCGAACATCGGCCCATCGATTGCAGCCGACCTGCGCGGCATTGGTGTGCAGCACCCGGCCGAGTTGTCCACGCTGGATCCGCTGCAGCTTTACCAGCGTCTGTGCACCGCCACTGGCAAGCGCCAGGACCCCTGCGTGCTGGACACCTTCATGGCAGCTTGCGATTTCATGCGCGGTGCGCCCGCACGGCCCTGGTGGGACTACACCGCAAAGAGGAAATTGAGCCAGGGATATTGAGCCCCCACGCTCCCTGACGGTCGCTGCCCCCCAGGGGGGCGCTCGCCTGCGGCCCGGCAAAGCCGGTTCCGCGGCTTTTCTTGGTGTGTTCGCTGCGCTTCGCTCGCGTACCGTTGGGTCGGTTGGCGCGCTCTGTCGCGCTGGTGCGGCAGCGCTATTGGGTCATCGCAGCGCTTTTTGGCGCCGGGCGCAGCAGCAGTGTTTCTTCTGGCAAACCGGCGCGCCACAAGGGTACATAACGCTGGCTGGCCCACAGTGGCAGGAAGCTGCGGTAGCGCGGTGAGAAAACGATGCCGCTCTGGCCACTGCTCTGGATCACCCGCGACTGCACCGGGTCGGCCAGATCGTAGACCGCCCGCAGGCTGGGGCCGTGCTCGTCCAGGTACAGCTCGTCGGTGACTGGATCGGGTTTCAGACCGACCCGCGATACGTTGATGGTGTGGGTGTCGCCGCCCACTGGCGCGCGCAGCTCGAACAACCGCGCCAGTGCGGGCACGCGGCTGAAAGGGCGGTGCTCGGCGCGCATCTGGTGCGCCCGCTGCCACTTCCAGGTGCTGACATCCGCGCCGAAGCGTTGCTGCAACTCGTCCAGCGCACGGGTCAGCGCGGCACCGGCCTGCACCGCGCAGGTTTCGAGGACCGGCGTGCCGCGGTCGTCGCACCAGCCGGCGTCGTCACGCTGCAGCACGCCTTCCAACGCGTCCTGGAAGGTGCGCGAAGCCAGCGATTTTTGCCACAGCGTGGCGCCGACATCGTCGCTGAAGATGCCGATCGCCAACTGACGCTGCCAGGCCCAGAAGATCAGCGGTGCCGCCTTGCTGCCGTCCATCGTGCCGTCGAAGCCGCGCAATGCGTCCAGCGCCTTGGCGGCCAGCGGGTGCTCCGAGTTTGCTGATTGCAGCCAGGGCAGCAGCACCGGCGCCGCCAGCGATCGGATGTCGGCCTGCATCGCTTGCATATCGGCCAGCGAATGCAAAGGCCGCGACTGCAGCAACTGCTCGATGCGCTGCTGGCGGTAGGGCAGTGCCCAGTCGCTGCCGATGAAGTGCGGATAACCCGGCGGCGTGACGCGCTGGTTGGCGGTGGCGATGAAGCCCCGTTCGGGGTCAAGCTCGCGCGGTGTTTCGTCGGTTGGCACGAACCCGGCCCAGTCGTAGCGCGCATCCCAGCCCGGCGCCGGCGCGCGCCCTTGCAGGTCGTTGTCAGGCTTGCGCAGCGGCACCCGTCCGGCAGCCACCATCGCGATGCGGCCGTTGCGGTCGGCCACCACCATGTTCTGCATCGGCGCCACCCAGCCGCGGGTGGCTTCGATGAAAGCATCCACCGTCGACGCCGACTGCATCGCCAGCGCCGGGCTGATGGCGTCGTTGTCGGGGTCCAGCGCGGTCCAGCGCAGCGCCAGCACATGCCGCGGTGCAGCGCCCAGCACATCGTCGGCAACGCCAGCGTCGGAGATCACCGGGCCATGGCGCGTGCGCCGCACCGTGATCGGCACATCGGCGGCTCCCTTGACGCGGATCGTCTCATCGCGGGTCTCGAAGGCTTCGGTGCCATCCGGTGTGCGGTAGCGCTTGGGATCCTGCGGATCGACCGCTTCGATGTAGAGGTCCTGCACATCGGGGCCGGTGTTGGTGAAGCCCCATGCCAGCTGTTCGTTCTGCCCCAACACCAACCCGGGCAAGCCCGGCAGCGTGGCCCCGGCCATCTTCAAACCGGGGATCTCGATTCGGGCCAGGTACCACAGCGCCGGTGTGCTCAGCTTCAGATGGGGGTCGTTGGCCAGCAGCGGGTGGCCGGTGGTGCTGCGGCTGCCGGCCACCACCCAGTTGTTGGATCCGACACCTTCGATGCCTGAAGGTGGCGCCGCATCGGGCAAACGCAGCCAGCTGCGCAGCGGGTCGCCAGCCCGACCCGACCCCAACCCCAAGCCGCGGTACAGCGCGACATAGTCCAAGCCCTCCGGCGCCTGCTCGCCGGGAACTGGCGGCAGCAGCTGGTCGATGCGAGCCACCGACGCATCCGCCATCTGCAGCGCCAAGCGCAAGCGCAGCAACTCGACCGACCAGTTGCCGCCCAGGTCCCAGGCCATCATCAATGCCCACGACAGCGTGTCCAACGGCGTCCACGGCTCCGGGTCGATCGACAACAGCACGAACTCCGGCGGTCGGGCGCGCATCTGGCTGCCGATGAAGGCGTTGACGCCATCGGCATAGGCTTGCACCAGCTCGCGCGTGGCGGCCGGCATGCGCTGCCACTGCGCTGCCGCCGCCTCGCGCACCGCCAGCGCACGCAGAAAACGGTCGGTGTCCAGTGCGCCGGGTCCGAAAGCCTCAGCCAGGCGCCCGGCACCGATGCGGCGGTGGGTTTCCATCTGCCACAAACGGTCTTGTGCATGAACGAAGCCGAGGCCGAAGCTGGCGTCGTGCGCGCTGTCGGCCACGATTGTCGGAATGCCCGATGCATCACGCTCGATGCGCAGCGTTGCGTGGGGCAGCAGCGGTCCGTCCAGCGTTGCGGTGCCCTGCGTCTGCGGCAGCGCGCGGTCCGCGTACACCGCCAGCACCGCCACTCCCAGCGTCAGCAGCACGAACCCCAGCAGCAAGCCCTTGCGGATCCACTTCATTTGCCACCCGTCCCGACCATCTTCAATGCCGCCCCGGTGCCGAACTGAGGTCCGAAGGCCTGTTTACTCGGATCTTGTCCCAATTCGTGGTGGCGGACGATAACGCTCCAGTTTCAGCGTTTCGTGTCCGAAATCACACGAGCAGACCTCTCCTTCGCAGCGCCTACCCGAACCGCCGCCGGTATCGAAGCTTCGCCACCGGCCCCACCGACCTCACGAAAGCCGCCGATGCGCCTGATGACCTGTCCCAGCCGCGCCACCACCCTGGCAACCAGCAGCCGGCTGCAGCCCGAGGTGATTCCGCCGTCGCTGCGTTGCGAGCCGGGCACCGCCTGGCAGCGCTGCCTGTTCTGGCTGCTGGCGCCCGCGCCGCAGGACGCGGCACCGCCAATGAACCGCCTGCCGCAGGTGCGCATCGACTTCATGGCCACCCTGGCCGACTTGCAATCCACCGATGCCGATGGCCTGAGGGCGCGCATCCGCGACGCCCGCTCGTTGCGCGACCTCTGGCATGCGCGGTCCGAGGTGTTTCGCGTGGTCGGTGTGGCCAGGGGCCAGTCCGAGGCCGAGCAGCGACTGCGCTTGCTCAATCACCACTTCCCGACCCGCGCGCCGCGCTTGCAATCGATCGCCCTGTGACTGCACACCCCATTCCCCCGCGACATTTCGGCCCGTCCGCAGGTGCGTCGATCGGTATCGTGGCGCAGCCGTTGCCCGGTGCTTCAGGCAGCGCAAGGCGCAGCTTTATGTCGCTGAAGCTGACTTTTCTGGCAGCGCTGGAAGACGAACCCGGGGTCGACTGGCTGCGCATGCAGGTGCTGGGAGCCGAGCAGCCCGGGGACTTGTGGCTGCTGCGCGGCCCGGTGCTGGACACGCTGACCGGATCGCTGGAAGCCCAGCGCGCGCGTCGGCAGCTGCTGCGCCGTGGACTCGATTCCGTTTTCCCGGATCTGGATCTGGCCAGCGGCTTTCTGCCGTTCTAGGACCTGGAGCCGGCTGGTGCCTCGGGTCGTCATGGCGCGAGGGGCGCTCGACACCGTCGCCAACGCGAGGGCGGTCTCTCCTTAAACTAGCCGTTCACTTCCAGCAGGAGCGGCCATGGCCAGCACATTCAACTGGGAAGACCCGTTCTTCCTCGACAGCCAACTCAGCGACGACGAGCGCGCCGTGCGCGACGCCGCCGCCGACTACTGCCAGGAGCGCTTGCAGACCCGCGTGCTGATGGCCGCCCGGCATGAAAAATTCGACCGCGAGATCATGTCGGAGATGGGCGAGCTCGGTCTGCTCGGCACCACCATCGAAGGCTATGGCTGCGCCGGGCTCAACAGCGTTTGCTATGGCCTTGTGGCGCGCGAGGTCGAGCGGGTCGACTCCGGCTACCGCAGCGCCATGAGCGTGCAGAGCAGCCTGGTGATGCACCCGATCCACGCTTACGGCAGCGAAGCGCAGCGCGAAAAATACCTGCCCAAGCTGGCAGCGGGCGAATGGGTCGGCTGCTTCGGCCTCACCGAGCCCAACCACGGCAGCGACCCGGCCAGCATGCTGACGCGCGCCAAGCCTGCCACCCGCGACGGGGTCGACGGCTATCTGCTGAACGGCAGCAAGATGTGGATCACCAACAGCCCGATCGCCGATGTGTTCGTGGTCTGGGCCAAGAAGGAAGACCCGGACGGCAAGGTGGGCGGGCAGGAAAGCATCCACGGCTTCATTCTCGACAAGGGCATGAAGGGCCTCTCCGCACCGAAGATCGAAGGCAAGATGAGCCTGCGCGCCAGCATCACGGGCGAAATCGTGATGGACAGTGTGTTTGTGCCCGAGGCCAACCTGCTGCCCAATGTGAGCGGCCTCAAAGGCCCCTTCGGTTGCCTCAACAAGGCGCGTTACGGCATTGCCTGGGGGGCACTCGGGGCCGCCGAATTCTGCTGGCATGCGGCGCGCACCTACACCATGGACCGGCAGCAGTTCGGCCGTCCACTGGCCCAGAACCAATTGATCCAGAAGAAGCTGGCCGACATGCAAACCGAAATCGCGCTCGGCCTGCAAAGCGTGCTGCGCGTGGGCCGTCTGATGGACGAAGGACGCGTGGCACCGGAGATGATCAGCCTGATCAAGCGCAACAGCTGTGGCAAATCGCTGGAGATTGCCCGCATGGCGCGCGACATGCACGGCGGCAATGGCATCCACGATGAGTACCACGTCATCCGCCACATGATCAATTTAGAGACCGTCAACACCTACGAAGGCACCCACGATGTGCATGCGCTGATCCTCGGCCGCGCGCAAACGGGGCTGCAGGCCTTCTTTTGACCACAGCGTCGACAACGACCTTCTCTAGAGCCCATTCGAAGCCGGAACCGACGACCGGCGACAGCCCGCAATGAACGAGATCTTTCTGAACCTGGGCATCGAGTCCTGGAAGCCGGTGGTGTCCAGCCTGCTGCTTCCGCCGGTGCCGTTCCTGCTGCTGGTGCTGCTGGGAGCGCGCTTGATGTTCAGGCGCCGGCTGCTGGCCTGGTTCTTGATCCTGCTGGCGGTCGTCGGCATCTGGCTGTCGGTCACCGGTGCGGGCGTGCAGCTGTTGCGCAACTGGCTGCTGCCGCCGGTTCGGGCGTTGTCGATGCAGGAGGTGGCCGATCTGAAGCGCGCGCCGAAGACCGCCATCGTGGTGCTGGGCGGCGGGCGGCGGGTGCTGGCGCCCGAGTACGGCGTGGCAACGCTGAAGCCCGACACCATCGAACGCCTGCGCTACGGCTTGTGGCTGGCGCGCGAAACCGGGTTGCCGGTGGCCTTCAGCGGCGGCGTCGGCCATGGTGCCGCGACCGGCCAGTCCGAAGCGGAGATCGCCAGTCGGGTGGCGGAGCGCGACTTCGGCAGGCCGCTGCGTTGGACTGAGGCGGCCTCCCGCGACACGCGCGAGAACGCCTTCAAGACAATGGCGATCCTGCAGCCGCAGGGCATCGAGCAAATCGTGCTCGTGACGACGGGGCTTTCGATCCCGCGCGCGGTGCGCAACTTCGAGCGCGCTGCGGGCAGCACGCCATTGAAGATCGTCGCCGCGCCGATGGCACTGCCGGCCAGCAACCGTTTGAGCCCACAGGATTTCCTGCCCAGCAGCGCTGGCTTCGAGGGGGTGCGAGAGGTGCTGCACGAGTGGATCGGACTGCTGGCCGGGGCTTGATTCGCCCCGCCGGCGTCTCACAATTCAATTGCAAGCCTTCACCGGACATCAGCTTTTACCTGACGCTGCCCTTGTCGCAGGCCGATCGACCCTCAGGTTCAGCTGAGGCACACTGAAGCACAGCGCGCGCTTCGACCGCGCACCACCCGACGGAGACCCTGCAATGAACCGAACCCGACTTTCAGGCTTCACCACCCACTGGTTGATCGGCGCATTGCTGGTGGCGTTTGTCGGTGTGAGCTTCCCTTCCGATGCTGACGCGAAACGCTTCGGCGGTGCTCGTTCTTCAGGCATGCAACGCAACATGCCGGCCCGCACCGCGCCCGACGCGCCACCTGCCAAACCTGCCACACCGGCCCAGCAAGCCAACCCCGGCGCGGCGACTGCGGCCACCGCCGGCACCGCTGCCGCTGCATCCAAGCGCTCGTGGATGGGGCCGATCGCCGGTCTTGCAGCCGGCCTGGGCCTGGCGGCGCTGATGAGCCACCTGGGCATGGGCGAGGGATTCGCCAACATGATCATGTTGGCTTTGCTGGCCGTGGGTGCCTTCATGCTGATCCGCTTCGTGATGCGTCGTATGAACGTGGGTGCGCAGTCGCCCACCCCGGCCCTGGCCGGCGCGGGCGCCGGAGCGGCGACTGCCAGCCGCCCTGCCTGGCCACAAGCGCAATCGCCTTCCCAAGTGCAATCGGATTCGCAGCCGATGCAGCGAGAGGCGACTCCTGAAGCGGTGTCCCCTGTCGCTACCACCGCCGCCGCAGGGTCCGCGGTGCCAGCCAGCAGCGGCGGCATCACCCGTGCCTTCGTGCCCGCCACCTTCGACACCGACAGCTTCACCCGCACCGCGAAGATGATCTTCATCCGCATGCAGGCCGCCAACGATGCGGCCGACCTGGACGATCTGCGCCGCTTCACGACCCCGGAGCTGTTCGCCTCGTTGCGCCTCGATCTGCAGGAACGCGGCGCCGTTGCGCAGCAAACCGATGTGCAGCGGGTCGACGCCGAGGTGCTGGACGTGGCCGACGACGACGGCCGCCAGGTGGTCAGCGTGCGATTCCACGGCTTGATCGTCGAAGAGAAGGCCACGGCCGCCAACAGCTTCGACGAGGTCTGGCATCTCGTTCGGCCACTGGACGAGAGCCAGCCCTGGGCGATCTCCGGCATCGAGCAGATGGCCTGAGGGCCCGGTCTCGGCCAGCGGACCGGCGATAGGATGTCGGCATGGCCGAATCCAGATCCGACCCCTCCCCCCAAGCCGTCACGCGGCGCGATTTCGCGGCGCTGACGGCTTTGTCGTTGGTGCTGCCCGGCTGCGCGGTAGACGGTGCCAGTCGATCGAACGGTGCTGAATCCGAAGCGGTCGCGGCGCCGCCGGCCGCGCTGCGTGCAGAAGGGGTGCCGTCGATCCCGCAGTCTTTGCTGGCAGCCGCGCAGCGCTACAACCGCGTTGCCGGTCATGTTTTTGTCGACTGGCACCCCGAGCGTCGCGAGATGCTGTTGCGCCACCGCGCACCGGGTGCCAGCACCACGCAGTTGTACCGTCTCAGCCAACCGATGGCCGAGCCCGAGCGCTTGACCGACGCGGCCGACCCGGTGGGCAGCGCGCGCTATTCGCCATCGCGCGGCAGCAGCATCGTGCTGTCGCGCGGCAGCGGGGGCGACGAAGCCTATCAACTGTTGCGTCTGGACCCGCTGACACGCGCCACCACGCAGATCACTGCACCGGGCCAGCGCCACTCGCTGCTCGGTTGGTTGAAATCGAAGCCGCTGGCGCTGATCGCATCGGTGCCCTTGGACCGCACCGCCGCTGCCGGCAGCCGTTCGCAGGTCAGCACCACCCTGTCGCTGGTCGATCCCGACGAGCCCGCCAGCACCCGGGTGTTGGCCGAGTTGCCGGGCGGTGGCTGGTTCGACGCCGAGGTTTCGCCGGACGATGCCAGCGTGGCGTTGGTGCGCTATGTCTCCGCTGCCGAATCCGAGGTTTGGCTGATTCAGCTGTCCGACTCGGCAGTTGGCAGTAGCCACTCGAAAGGCCAGCGTGCCGGCCAGCGCCGCCGCTTGCTGCCCGCGCCCGACAGCAACCTGCGCGCCACCCATTTCGTTGCCCATTGGGCGGCCGATGGCCAGTCGCTCTATGTGATCAGCGACCGGGTCGGCGAATTCCGCGAGCTGATGCGACTGGACCTGCGCACCGGCACCTTGCAGCGCCTGACCGCCGACACCCCGTGGGATGTCGAGCAAAGCAGCGAAAGCCCAGACGGCCGCGTGCTGGCGATCAACGTCAATGTCGACGGCCGTGACGAGATGCGCTTGATCGACGCTGCCAGTGGCGCCCGCCTGCCGTTGCCGGCGGGCGTGACCCTGCCTGAGGGCAGCGTCACCTCGGCGAGTTTTCACGACCGCTTCAACCTGCTGGCGCTGGTGGTCAACAGCGCGCGGGGGCCTTCTCAGGTCCACTCGCTGGACCTGGACAGCGGCCGGCTCGACACCTGGACGACACCGGCTGGCACCGAAGGGTTGAACCTGCAGAACCTGCCGCCACAGCAGATCGTGCGCTGGCGCAGCTTCGACGGGCGCGACATCAGCGGGGTGCTGAGCCTGCCGCCGGCGCGTTTCATGGGTCGGCGGCCGGTGGTGCTGGTGATGCACGGCGGGCCAGAGGCGCAATCCAAGCTCGGCTGGCAGGGGCGCTTGAACTACCTGACGCAGGAACTGGGTGTGGCGGTGCTGGAGCCCAACGTGCGCGGCTCATCAGGCTATGGCAAGACCTTCCTGAGTCTGGACAACGGCCGGCTGCGCGAGGACTCGGTCAAGGACATGGCCAGCGCGATCGACTGGGTGGCCACGCAGCCGGGGCTGGATGCTGCGCGCGTGATGGTCCAAGGCGGCAGCTACGGCGGCTACATGGCGCTGGCTGCGGCGACCCGGCTGGCCGATCGCATTGCGGGTGCCATTGCGGTGGTGGGCATCAGCAACTTCGTCAGCTTTCTGGAGAACACCGAAAGCTACCGCCGTGACCTGCGGCGTGTCGAATACGGCGACGAGCGTGACCCGGCGATGCGCGCACTGCTGACCCAGATCTCGCCGCTGAGCCATGTGGCCCGGATCACCCAGCCGCTGTTGGTGGTGCAGGGCAAGAACGACCCGCGCGTGCCCTGGACCGAAAGCGAGCAGATCGTGCGCAGCCTGCAAGCGCGGGGCACCCCCGTGTGGTACATACTCGCCGACAACGAAGGACACGGTTTCGCGCGGCGCGAAAACGCGGACTACTACTTCGCGACGCTCGTGCTGTTCGTGCAGCGAACGCTGAAGCTCTGACGAAGCCCGCAGCCGGGGCCGGGGCCGACGAGATTCACGGATCGAGCGCAACCAGATTGCGCACAGGCTGCCACAGCCCGGCGACGACCTCCCCCGCTGGCACGGCCCGCGCCAGGCCGGCCGACTGACCCGCCCAGGCTTGCATGCGCTGCACATCGCCGGCTTGCTGCGCCGCCTTGCGCATCGCTGCGGTCAGCGCGCGCTGCACCGGATAGGACGCGGGCTCGGGTGCCCCGATCGCCGCTGCGGCGCGCACATAGTCGGTGGCGATGGCACGGCCCCAGCGGCCCGAGAAAGCGCGGGTCAGCTGCGTGGCTTCAGGTCCCAGGCCTGCCAGGGCATCGGCCCAGGCCGGCGCGAGCGCGGCTTCGGGGCAGCGAAGAAATGCACTGCCACTTTGCACGGCGCTGGCGCCCAGCATCAGCGCAGCCGCCGCGCCGCGCGCATGGGCGACGCCGCCAGTGGCGACCACCGGCACACTCACCGCATCGGCTACCTGCGGCAACAAGGCGAACAAGCCCACCGCCGCATCGCGCGCCGTCACAGCATCGAAGGCGCCGCGGTGGCCGCCGGCTTCGGCGCCCTGAGCAACGATCACATCGGCTCCCGCCGCTTCGGCGGCACGGGCTTCGGCCACCGTTGTCACGGTGGCGAACCAGGCGATGCCGGCAGCCCTCAGTTGCTCGACGGCAGCTACAACGTC
>JBBSPW010000004.1:0-54371 GCA_038258365.1 Burkholderiales bacterium
AACGCAATGCTGGCCGGCACCGATGGCATCGACGCCGCGATGACCTACGAGCCCTACCTGAGCGCGGTGCGGTCCAAGCCCGAAGCGGACACCATCATCGCCACCACACTCGACTACCCGATGGTGATGGACACCTTCGGCTGCACACCCAAGTTTCTGGCCGACAACCCGAAGGCCGCCAAGGCACTCGCCGATGGCTACTTCGACGCCCTGGCGATGATCAAGGCCGAGCCGGCCAAGAGCTTCGAGATCATGGGTGCCGATGTGAAGCAGTCGGCCGAGAAGTTCGAAGCCAGCCAGAAGTACCTGCGCTGGCAGGACCGGGCGGCCAATCAGAGCTTTTTCGCAGGCGAGCATGCGAAGTTCAGCAAGGAAGCCGCCGACCTGCTGCTGGCCGCCGGCATCATTCGGCAGATTCCGGACTTGACGAAGCTGGCCGACACGCGATTCATCAAGTGACGCAGCGGGCAGCCGGGGCGCTCTTTCTGCATGCGTGACTGCCGGTCCGGGCCGAGCCGATGAAGCCGTTGACCCCTGTTTCAGCGGGCACGCGCACCGTGCTCGGCATTGGCTTTTTCGTGCTGTTTATCGCCGTCTGGGCAGCGGTCACGCTGGGCGGCTATGTCAACCCGATCTTTCTGGCCAGCCCCTGGCAGATGCTGCAAAGCGGCTATGTGCTGCTGACGCAGATGGGTTTCGGCTACGACATCGGCATGACGGTGTGGCGGGTGCTGGGCGGCTTCGTGATCGCCGCCGTGCTGGCCTTGCCGCTGGGCATCGCGATGGGTGCGTACAAGCCCGTCGAAGCCTTCTTCGAGCCGTTCGTCAGCTTTGCCCGTTACCTGCCGGCCAGCGCCTTCATTCCGCTCTTGATCCTGTGGGCCGGCATTGGCGAGCTGCAAAAGCTGGCGCTGATCTTCATCGGCAGCTTCTTCCAGCTGGTGTTGATGGTGGCGGTGATCGTCGGCCGCACGCGGCGCGATCTGGTGGAAGCCGCCTACACCCTGGGCGTCAGCGACCAGAACCTGATCCGCCGCGTGCTGGTGCCGGGTGCCGCGCCCGAAATTTTCGAGACCCTGCGACTGGTGCTGGGCTGGGCCTGGACCTATGTGATCGTGGCCGAGTTGATTGGTGCGTCCAGCGGCATCGGGCACATGATCACCGACAGCCAGGCGCTGCTGGCCACCGACCAGATCATCTTCGGCATCATCGTCATCGGCCTGATCGGGCTGGTCAGCGACCTGCTTTTCAAGAGCGCGAACCGCTGGCTGTTTCCGTGGGCGGCACTGGGGCGGTGAGTTGGCGGTAATGGCTTCGGTGTCTGACTTCCTGTCGATCCGCGGGGTCGAACAGCGTTTCGGCGCAGCCAACGCCTCGACACTGGCTTTGCAGGCCACCACGCTCGCCGTGGCCGAGAACGACTTCGTCACCATCCTCGGCCCCAGTGGCTGCGGCAAGAGCACGCTGTTGCGCATCGTCGCCGGGCTCGACACGCCGACCGCTGGCGAGGTGCAACTGGACGGGCAACGCATCGAAGGCCCCGGCGCCGACCGCGGCATGGTGTTCCAGAGTTACACCCTGTTCCCGTGGCTGACGGTGCTGGACAACGTGTGCTTCGGGCTGCGCGAGCGCGGCTGGCCGCGGGCGCGGCAAGTCGAAGTGGCGCAGCGCTTCATCGAACAAGTGGGTTTGGCGGGCTTTGCGGCGCACTATCCGAAGCAGTTGTCCGGCGGCATGCAGCAGCGCACGGCGCTCGCACGGGCTTTGGCCAACGACCCGCGCATGCTGTTGATGGACGAGCCCTTCGGGGCACTCGACCACCAGACGCGCGAGCTGATGCAGGAGCTGCTGCTCGGCATCTGGGAAACGCAACGCAAGACAGTGCTGTTCGTCACCCACGACATCGACGAAGCGGTGTTCATGGGCAACCGCGTGGTGGTCATGAGTGCGAGGCCCGGACGCATCGTGCTGGACCGTGCGGTGCCGCTGCCCTATCCGCGCCACTACTCGGTCAAGACCGCGCCGCCGTTCGTCGCGCTGAAAGCCGAGCTGACCGAGGCGGTGCGCGAGCAGGTGCTGGCGGCGCAGGCCTTGTTTCAACAGCAGGCGGTCTGAGAAGCCGGGCGACGCCAACAAGATCTGCAAGGCACTGGTTGGTCAGCCGCCCGCGGTCTGCCATGCCACCGCCGCGCTGCGCAACCGCTCCGACAGATGCCGGGCGATGTTGAGCGACAGCACCGCAGCCAGCACCGGGTCGGCTGCCGAAAGGCGGTCGAAGTCGGCCCGTGTCAACACCTGCACCACCGCCGCGGTGTCGGCCACCGCGTCGGCGGTTCGGCCGCCCCCGTCCAGCATCGCGGTTTCGCCGAACACCATGCCGGGTGGAAAACTCACATAACGCTGATCCGGCACGGTGTCGCGGCGGATGATCGACACCGAGCCTGCGGTCAGCACGTAGAGCCGGTCGGCTGGATCGCCCTGGTGGAAGAGCACGTCGCCGGCGGCCAGCGGCAGCTCGACCATGCGGGCGACCACGGTTTCGCGCTGTGCCGTGCTCAAACCTGCCAGCAGAGGCACATCGAGCAGCGGCATCGCGCCTCGATCGATTGGCGATGCGGCTTCGGCCAGCAACAGCGCTTCGGCAGCCTCCACCGCACGGTCCAGATCGGCAAAGCAGTCGTGGGCCTGCTCGGCGTCCAGGCATTGGTAGGTCAGCAGCAGATGACCGAGTGCATTGGTGGGGGTGACCCCGGCCAGCAGCAGCCGCACACCTTGCAGCCGCAGCCGTTGCCACAGGCTGTGCAATGCCATCGCGCCCGACTCGTCGATGCTGCCGATGCGCTTGAAGTCCAGCACCACGCTAGGACTCGCCTGCAGCAGCCGGTCGACCTCTTGCAGCAAGCGCTCGGCACTGCCGAAGAACAAGGCCCCTTCCAATTCCAGCACCGGCACGCGCTGGCGCGCCGTCTGCAGCACCGCTTCCTGCGCTGGCAGGTACATGCGGCGCGAGGGGTGCAGCGCCGCACTGCTGCGGCTGCGCACCAGACCCCGTTTCATGCGAAAAATGAACACCAGCATCGACAGCAGCAAGCCCACCAGCACGGCGGCCAGAAAGCCGAGCCACACGGTGACGACCCACACCACAGCCACCATCGCCAGGCTCTGGTTCAGTGCGGCCGGGTTGCCGCTGGCACCCCGCTTGAAAGTCCCACCCAGCCCGCGCAGCCAGCGCCGCAACAGCTGCCAGGTCCAGTCGTCCACCAGCGCCCAGGCAATCGTCAGCATGATGCCGGCCAGCACCGCGCGCGGCAGCCACTGCAGCAGGGGCGTCGCCGCTGCGAACAGCAGGGCGAAGGTCAGCACCGACCACACGATCGGACGCCGACCGACAGCGCCGCTCTGAATCAGCAGCATCGAGCGTGCACGCGACAGCACCAGCGGCAGACCGCCGCACAAGGCGCTGGCGATGTTGCCGGCGCCCAGCGCCATCAACTCTCGCCCTGCATGGTGGCGGGTGCGGGTGCTGCGGTCGACGCCGATCGCCGCCAGCATCGACTCCAGACTGCCGATCACCGCCATCACCAGGGCGGTTTGCAGGATGTCTGCCGCGTGGCGCTGCAGCAGGGCGCGGGCGGGCTCTGCGGTCGGTCCGGAAACCAGCGGCATCAGGGCGTCGGGCCACACCAGGCGTTCGGTCAGCTGGCCCAGCGGGGGTCCGAACGAGGCTTGCGGCCACAGCCAGCTCGCCGCCGCGAAGGCGGCGATGCCGGCCAGCAAACCCACCAATGCCGCCGGCGCATGCGGCCGCGCGCGCGCCACGCCCCAGACCACGGCGGCAGTCGCGAGGCCCAGCGCCGTCGCGGCCGGGTGCACCTGTGCCAGCGCGCCGCCGTCCAGCAGCCGCATCAACGGAGGCAGCCCCAGCAGGGGCGGCAATTGGGCCATCAGGATCAGCAACGCCACGCCGTTTTTGAAGCCGGCCAGCACCGGCTGCGGCACATACAGGCCGATGCTGCCGGCGCCCAGCAAGCCGCCGGCGATCTGGATCAACCCCATCAGCAGCACGCTGGCCGCCGAGCAGGCCAGCACGGCAGAAACCCCGACCGCGCCAGTCAAGGCCACATCCGGGTCCTGCAGCAGCCGGGCGATCAACGCCGCCAGGATCACCGCGGTGGCGGAACTGGCCGATGCCGCCGGCGACGCCGTGCGGCCGGCCAGCGCATACACGAATCCGCCGCCGATCACGGTTGCGAAGGCTGCCGCAATGCCCAATGCCGCACCGCCCTGGCCTTGCAACGGCGAGAACGCCAACAGCCCCAATGTCAGCGTCACCGCCAGCCAGGCGACGGCGTTGATGGCGCCCTGCGCGCCGTCGTGGATCCAGGCTCGGGAACTGCGCGGGCGGGGTCGGGGATCGGGCATCGGCGCCGGCGAGTCTAGGCGCTGGAGCGGGTCTGGCCACGGAATGGGCCACCGAGTTGGCTGCAGAACGGCGACCAACAACCGTCGGACTCGGCGTCAGAATCGGTCGATGCAGTATCGAGTCGGTTTGTTGGTGTCGTGGTCGTGGTCGGTGCGGTGGCTGCTGTGCGCCCTGACGCTGGCCAGCAGCATGCCGGCCGGCGCTGCCGACCCGGTCGTGGTCGGCTCCAAGCGATTCACCGAAAGCTATGTGCTGGGCGAGATCGTGCGCCAGCAACTGCAATCGGCAGGGGTGCCTGCCGTGCACAAGCAGGGTCTGGGCAACACCGGCATCCTGGAGCAAGCGCTCACCAGCGGCTCGGTCGACCTGTATCCCGAGTACACCGGCACCATCGTGCGCGAGATCTTGAAGCGCGAGCCGGCGTCCACGGCCGGCGAAGCCGTCAACCCTTCGATCGAGCAGCTCAATGTCTGGTTGGCGCCGCGTGGCTTGAAGGTGGCGGTGCCGCTGGGCTTCAACAACACCTATGCGCTGGCGATGCAGGAAGCGGTGGCGGAACGCCTCGGCGTTCGCAGCATCTCGGACCTGGCGCGCCTGCCGGCCGATGCGCTGAAGCTCGGGCTGTCACACGAATTCCAGGCCCGTGCCGATGGCTGGCCGGCCTTGAAGCGCGCGTATGCGCTGCCGCAGCCGGCGGGCTCGGCGCTGGACCATGGCCTGGCCTACGACGCACTGGTGGCCGGGCAGGTCGAGCTGATCGACATCTATTCAACCGACGCCAAGGTCGGCCGGCTGAAGCTGCGCGTGTTGGCCGACGACCGCAGCTTCTTTCCGCGCTACGACGCGGTCTTGCTGATGCGCGCCACCGTCGACCCGACCCCACTGCTGCCATTGGCAGGCCGCATCGACAACGCCGAGATGGTGGCGTTGAACGCCGCGGTGGAACTGGACGGGCTTTCTTTCGAAGCCGCCGCGCAGCGCTTTCTGGCTGGCGCGCAGGCGACGCCCGCAAAGCGCCAGAGCTTCATCGACCGGTTGTTCGCACCCGATCTGCTGCGACTGTCCCTGCAGCATCTGGCGCTGGTGTTCGGCTCGCTGCTGCTGGCGGTTTTGGCCGGGGTACCGCTGGGGGTGCTGGCCTGGCGCCGACCCCGCTTCGCCAACCCCTTGCTGGCCGCGGTGGGGCTGTTGCAGACGGTGCCTTCGATCGCCATGCTGGCCTTCTTGATCGCCATCGTCGGTGCGATCGGTTTCGTGCCGGCGCTGCTGGCGCTGTTTCTGTATGCGCTGCTGCCGATCGTTCGCAACACGCATGCGGGCTTGGTCGGCGTTCCCAAGGGCGTGGCCGAAGCCGCTGTCGCACTCGGGCTGCGGCCCGGGCAGGTGCTGCGACTGGTGCAATTGCCGCTGGCCGGGCCGACTTTGCTGGCCGGCATCAAAACGGCTGCGGTCATCAATGTCGGCACCGCCACCGTGGCGGCCTTCATCGGCGCTGGCGGCCTGGGCGAACGCATCGTGGCCGGTTTGGCCATCAACGACACAGCGACGATGCTGGCCGGCGCGTTGCCGGCGGCGGTACTGGCGCTTGCGGTGCAGGTGGTGTTCGACGCGGTCGAACGGCGCAGCAGCCGCTGGTCGGTTTGAGCCTGTGTCACCAAGCGCCGCGACCTTCGGGGGTGGCATTGCGCAAGTCGTCCCAGGGACGGCTTTGCTATTCGGGTCGCAAGCCGCGGCCCTTGACGCTGGCATAGCGCAGCTTGAATGGCTTCTTCAGTTGGAACTTCAGGATCGGCGCATCCACGGCTTGCCCGCCCGCAGCAGCAACACCCGCACCGCGCCGAAGGCCACCAGCAACCCACCCACCACCGCCAAAATGCCCAGCACCTGAAGCAGGGTCGGCACTTCGCCCAGCACTGGAATTGCCAGCATCGATGCCGCGCCCGGCACCAGCGCGCCGAAGAACGCCGCGCGGCCCGAGCCGAGAATGGCCACCGCACGGCTGAAGGCCAGCACCGCCACGAGCCCTGCACCCAAGCCCTGCGCCAGCACCTGCAGCATCAGCATGCCGAAGCTCGCACGCTGCAGACTGGCCAGGTCGCCGACCGCGAGGAACACCGGTGCGAAACCGATGAACGACAGCACCACCACCACGGTCGTGATCCGCAGCGGGTCCACCGCCCAGCGCCGCGACAAGGCGCCGAACAAGCCCCAGCAGCAACCCGCTGTTGCGAACATCAGATCCCCGAGCAGGATCGAGCGGCCCTGGCCGTGAATAAAGGCATCGCTGCCCATGAAGGCGAGGCCAGCGACCACAAACAGGGCTCCGATCGCGCTCTGCCGGGTCCAGGCCTGGTTCGCAAGCCATGCCGACAGCGCGAGCCCCGCCAGCATCTGGCAGGCCGGTGCGATGACCGCACCATGCGCCAGCGGCGCCAATGAAAAGCCGGTCATGAACAACAAGCTGAAACCCGGCCCTGCCAGCAGCGTCAGCAGCAATCCACGGCCCCAGCCGATGCCGGCCAGGTCGCGCAAACCCCAGCGCCACAGCAGCGGCGCCATCAGCAAGGCACCGGGCGCAAAGCGCAGCAGCGTCAGGTCGCCCGGGGTCAGACCGGACACGACGCCGAGCCGGGCAACGACGGTGTAGCAAGCCCAGATCGACGCCGCCAGCAGGCCCCACAACAGGCCGGTCAGCGGCGCCGGGGTGGTGGAGGCCGTTGCGGCAGCGGGCAAGGGTGCAGCGCGGCTCTGGGTCATGCGCCAATTCTGCTTCGCATCCTTGCGACAATCCCGCCAGCACTAGAAGCCGACCCCGAAGCCGATCGACAGACCCCGAGCGACATGACCCACATCCTGCAATCCCTACCCGCCGGCGAACGCGTCGGCATCGCTTTCAGCGGCGGCCTGGACACCAGCGCGGCGGTGCACTGGATGCGCGCCAAGGGCGCGGTGCCCTGCGCCTACACCGCCAACCTGGGCCAGCCCGACGAGGCGGACTACGGCGCGATCCCGAAAAAGGCGCTGGCCTACGGCGCCGAGACCGCGCGCTTGGTCGATTGCAGGGCTCAGCTGGTCTCCGAGGGAATCAGCGCGATCCAGTGCGGCGCCTTCCACATCCGCACCGGTGGCGCGACTTACTTCAACACCACGCCACTGGGTCGTGCAGTCACCGGCACCGCACTCGTGGTGGCGATGCGCGAAGACGATGTCCACATCTGGGGCGACGGCAGCACCTACAAGGGCAACGACATCGAGCGCTTCTACCGCTACGGCTTGCTCGCCAACCCGAACCTGCGCATCTACAAACCCTGGCTCGACCAACGTTTCATCGACGAGTTGGGCGGCCGCAAGGAGATGAGCGAGTACCTGGCCGCTGCCGGCTTCGACTCCAATGTCAGCGTCGAGAAGGCCTACAGCACCGACAGCAACATGCTCGGCGCCACGCACGAGGCCAAGGATCTGGAGTACCTGAGGACCGGCATGCAGATCGTGCAGCCGATCATGGGCGTGGCGTTCTGGCGCGAGGATGTGGCGGTCAAGCCCGAGACCGTGACGGTGGGCTTCGACGAAGGCCGACCCGTCAGTCTGAACGGCCAACCCTTCAACAACGCCGTGGCACTGATGGAGGCCGCCAACCGCATCGGCGGGCGACATGGCCTTGGCATGTGCGACCAGATCGAAAACCGCATCATCGAAGCCAAGAGCCGCGGCATCTACGAAGCCCCGGGCATGGCGCTGCTGCACATTGCCTACGAGCGGCTCGTCACCGGCATCCACAACGAAGACACGATCGAGCAGTACCGCATCAACGGCATGCGGCTCGGCCGGTTGCTCTACCAGGGACGTTGGTTCGACCCGCAATGCCTCATGCTGCGCGAAACCGCGCAGCGTTGGGTCGCTCGAGCGATCACCGGCAGCGTGACGCTGGAATTGCGCCGCGGCAACGACTACTCGATCCTGGACACCGAGAGCCCGAACCTGACCTACCAGCCCGAGCGGCTCAGCATGGAAAAAGTGCAGGGTGCCTTCACACCGGCCGACCGCATCGGCCAGTTGACGATGCGCAACCTGGACATCCAGGACACGCGAGGCAAGCTGGGGGTCTACAGCCGCGCCGGCCTGCTGGGCTCCGAGTCCGACGGCCTCGTGCGGCTGCTGGGGCCGACCGAATAGGCGTCTTGTTGACTCAGCGGATCACACCGCAGGCCAATCGCGCCCCGCCGCCGCCCAGTGGCTGCGGGAGGTCGGCATGGTTGTCGCCGCCCGCATGCACCATCAGCGCACGGCCCTTGACATCGGCCAGTCGCAAACGCGGCGCCAGCACCGGGTTGGTGGCGGTGCCGTCTGCGGCGACGACCAATGCCGGCAGGTCGCCGAGGTGCCCGTCACCCCACGAATAGCCATGTCGTTTGGTGGAAGACGGATCGAGATGACCGCCTGCAGCCTTCGCAGGCACCATCTTGCCGTCGTCCATCTGGGCTGCGCAGGACGGGTTCTCATGCACATGGAAGCCATGCAGACCGGGCGGCAACCCTTTCAGCTGCGGTTTGAACACCACGCCGTAGCGCGTTTCTTCCACGGCCACCGTGCCCAACGACGCGCCAGTGCCCTTGGCATCGACCTCGTTGATCGTGACGCTGAGGTCGGCGTCGGCGGCTTCGGCCAGAGGCAAGGCAACGGCCGTGAAAAACGCAGCGGCAACCAGGCTCACGGACAGGGTCAGTCGGTTCATCGGGCTCTCCAGTGGCGCAACAACTGCGCATCAAAGGCCGACAGTCTGGTGCAAGAAGGGCACAAGGCAGAAGACCCGTCGGCCACTGGTTCATCGAAGGGACGTGCTGCGGCAGGACGCAGCCTACGTCCGATCTCACCTCCGCTTTCTGTCCTGCTCGGATCTCGCCCCGCGGACGGATCCAGCGCCGGACCCACTGCGTCGCACGCTCAGCGCTTTCCGCCGACCACGAACAGCACCCCGCCGATCACGATGGCGCCGACGCCGGCCCACAACGGGATGTTGACGTTCTTCTTTTCTTTCACATTCACCTCCAACGGTCCGACCTTGACCGCGGTCGAGTCCTTGGTGAATGAAAAGCCGCCGAAGGCCAGCGCCAGCCCGCCGCCGACGATCAGGATCAAAGCCAGGATTCGGGTGCCGTTCATGCAATCTCCAAGGTGGGTGTGGGAGCCGAGTCCAGCCGCGACTGGACCCGACCGGTGCTGCCGGAATATAGGCGCTGCCCAGCGCAGGTTGCGGTGGTCGGCACCGAGTTCTCGCTCACTGCAATTGCCGCAGCGCCTGCGTGGCGCGGAGGTGGCCCACCTCGATGCCGTTCCAGTTGTTCAGCCGCACGTGGCTCAACTTGCCCACCACCTGCTGCTCGGCTTCGTCGAGCGGTAGCAGCGCTTCGATCGCCGCTGCCATTGCAACCTCGCAGGCACGTGCGTTGTTGCCGTCGTCCATCTTGATCGCAACGCCGAAGCCGCGTTCGGGCAGCGCCGCGCAATAGACGCCTTCTGCACCGACCTTGCAAAACACCCGTTCACCGAGCACCTTCATCACGCGGGTGTCGAAGCGCCCTGTGCCGGCCACCATGAAGGGCTCGGCCGCCACGGCCGCCCGCAGCCGCTTGGCCGCACGGGCGTGCCCTTCGCTCAACCCCTGCCCGGTGCCGATGCGGGCGAAGGCATGCGCCAGGTGCTTGAGCGGGATCGCATAGGTGGGGATGCTGCAGCCGTCGGTGCCGCGGGTGGCGCGGACCACATCGAAGCCGGTGGCCGCGCTGATGGCCGCACCCACTTCACGCATGACCGGGTGGTCGTGCTGCACATAGCCGCGCAGGAAGGCTTTGCGATCCTGCTCGCCGGCCATCAGGCAACCGACGCAGACAAATCCCGAGTGCTTGCCGGAGCAGTTGTTGTGCAGCGCGCTGGGCACCGCATGGTCGTGCGCCAGCGCCTTGGTGGCGGCATCGTTGTAGGGCCAGTGGGTGCCGCACTCCAGCACCGCGGTGTCGACCCCGGCTTTGGACAGCATCGACGCGGCGACTTCGGTGTGTCGCGGCTCGCCGCCATGCGACGCACAAGCCAGCGCCAGTTCGGCATCGACCAGACCGTAGCGCTCGGCCGCGCCGCTGGAAACCAGTGGCAGCGCTTGCAGCACCTTGATGGCCGAACGCGGAAAGATCGGCCTTTCGATGTCGCCGAGCGCGGTGTGCACGGCACCGTCGGCATCGACGATTGCGATCGCACCGCGGTGTGCCGACTCGACGATGTCGCCGCGCAGGGCTTCGGCCAGGATGGGGTTTGCGTTCATGTCGCGACTCTATCCAAGCGCAGGTCGAAGGCAAAGCCGGCACGAGCGCGGCACCACAATCTCCGCATGCCGATCGAAGCACTGGGCTTGGTTCTGTTTGCCGCTGTGGTGCATGCCAGCTGGAACATCATCGCCAAGCGGGCCGGGGGCGATTGGCGATTTGCGGTGCTGTCGAATCTGCTGGGCAGCATCGTCTGGTTGCCGGTCGGCTTGTGGTTTGGCTGGTCCGAGGTGCTGCAGTGGGGTGCCATGCAGTGGCTGGCCATCAGCGGCAGCGCCTTCGTGCATGTGCTGTATTTCAACGCGCTGCTGACCGGCTACCGGGTTGCCGATCTGACGGTGGTGTATCCGTTGGCGCGGGGTTCTGCCCCACTCCTGACAGCGCTGGTGGCCGTGCTGGTGTTGGGCGAGCAGCTGTCATGGGTTGCGGGGCTTGGTGTGCTGGCCGTCTGCGGCGGCGTGTTCCTGATTGCCGGAGGGCCTTCGCTGTGGCGGCTTGGTGGCGATGCGGCTGCACGGGTTCGGGTGCTGGCGGGGGTGCGCTGGGGTCTGGCCACCGGGCTGTTGATCGCCACCTACTCGGTGATCGATGGCTACTCGGTCAAAGTGCTGCTGATCGGCCCGGTGATCTTCGACTACGGCTGCAACCTGTTGCGGGTGCCGATGCAGCTGCCTTGGGTGCTGCGCGATTTGCCGCGCTTCAGAACCGTCTGCCACGCGCAATGGCGGCCGGCGTTGGCGGTGGCCGTTTTGGGTCCGATGGCCTATGTCGCGGTCTTGTATGCGCTGACGATCGCCCCGCTGTCGCACGTGGCACCGGCTCGCGAAGCATCGATGCTGTTCGCGGCGCTGCTGGGCGGGCGGTTGCTGGGCGAATCGAACCGCGGCGCCCGGCTGCTGGGTGCGGCCTGCATCGCCGGCGGAGTGATCGCATTGGCAGTGGGGTAAGAGCAGGCACCGGTCGGAAATGAGCAGCGCCGAGGGCGCGCGTACGCAGGTCGCGACCCGCCGCTATCCTTCTCACATGCCAAGAAACATCCTTGAAATCAAATCCATTACCAAGACCTATGCCAGCGGCCTGACAGCGCTGCACCCCATCGACCTGACGATCCAGCGCGGCGAAATCTTCGCGCTGCTGGGTCCCAACGGCGCCGGCAAGACCACCTTGATCAGCATCGTCTGCGGCATCGTCAATGCCAGCAGCGGCAGCGTCACGGTCGACGGCCACGACATCCACCGCGACTGGCGCGCCGCACGCGACCTGATCGGGCTGGTGCCGCAAGAACTCACCACCGATGCGTTCGAGACCGTGTTCGACACGGTCAGCTTCAGCCGCGGCTTGTTCGGCAAGCCGGCCAACCCGGCGCACATCGAGAAAGTGCTCAAGTCGCTGTCGTTGTGGGACAAGCGCAGCAGCAAGATCATCACTCTCTCGGGCGGCATGAAGCGCAGGCTCTTGATTGCCAAGGCGCTGTCGCACGAACCCAAGGTGCTGTTCCTGGACGAGCCCACCGCAGGGGTCGATGTGACCCTGCGCCGCGACATGTGGCAGCTGGTGCGCGAGCTGCGCGAAACCGGGGTCACCATCATCCTGACCACCCACTACATCGAAGAAGCCGAAGAGATGGCCGACCGCGTGGGCGTGATCCGCAAAGGCAAGCTGATCCTGGTCGAGGACAAGGCCGAGTTGATGCACAAGCTGGGTCGCAAGCAGATGACGCTCGTGCTGCAGCACCCACTGGATGCGCTGCCGGCGGCGCTGGCCGACCACGGGCTGGCGCTGGCCAAGGACGGGCACGAGCTGGTCTACACCTACGACGCCGAACACGAGCACAGCGGCATCGCCGATGTGCTGATGCTGCTGCAGAACGAAGGCATCGGCTTCAAGGACCTGCAGACCTCGCAAAGCTCGCTGGAGGACATCTTCGTCAAGCTGGTCGAAGAGCAAGAACACCCGCAAACCGAAGCGAGTGCAGCAGGAGCAGCCGCATGAGCACCAACTGGCACGCGGTGCGCGCGATCTACGGCTTCGAGATGGCGCGCACCCGGCGCACGGTGATGCAGAGCGTGATCTCGCCGGTGGTGTCGACCGCGCTCTACTTCGTGGTCTTCGGTGCGGCGATCGGCTCGCGCATCCAGAGTGTGGGTGGGGTCAGCTATGGCGCCTTCATCGTGCCCGGTTTGATCATGTTGTCGCTGCTGACGCAGAGTGTCTCCAACGCCTCGTTCGGCATCTACTTTCCGCGCTTCAGCGGCACCATCTACGAGTTGCTGTCGGCACCGGTGTCGGCCTTCGAGACCGTGCTCGGCTATGTGGGTGCGGCGGCCACCAAGTCGATGGTGCTGGGGCTGATCATCCTGGCCACCGCCACCGCCTTTGTCGATCTGCAGGTGCAGCACCCGCTGTGGATGCTGCTGTTTCTGGTGCTGACCGCGGTCACCTTCAGCCTGATCGGTTTCATCATCGGCTTGTGGGCCGATGGCTTCGAGAAGCTGCAGGTGATTCCTCTGCTCGTGATCACGCCGCTGACCTTTCTGGGCGGCAGTTTCTACTCCATCGACATGCTGCCCCCGACCTGGCAGACCGTGGCCTTGTTCAATCCGGTGGTCTATCTGGTCAGCGGATTTCGCTGGAGCTTTTATGGCCAGGCCGATGTGGCGATCGGCATCAGTCTGGGCGTGACCGCGCTGTTCCTGGTGCTGGCGCTGGCGATCATCGGCTGGATCTTCAAGACCGGCTGGCGGCTGAAGGCTTGAGCGCGGCCTTGAAGCCGCATCCGCCGCTGCTGCTGGGAGTCGATTTCAGTTGCGCGCCGACCCGCCGCAAGCCGATCACCGTGGCGCGTGGTCGCCTTAGCGGATCGGTGCTGCGGCTGGAAGGTGCGCAGGCGTTGACTGCGCTGATCGACTTCGAGACCCTGCTGACCAGCGAAGGACCCTGGCTGGGTGCATTCGATTTTCCGTTCGGCCTGCCGCGCGCCTTTGTAGACGCGCAGAAATTGGGCGAGACCACCGCAGCGGTGATCGCCGAACTGCAGCGCCGCTGTCCTGCGCGCATGGACTTTCGCGCGCTGGTCGACGGTTGGGGCAACACCCAGCCGAAGGGCCAGCGGTTGCTGCACCGCGCGACCGATGGCGCAATGCCCGGCATCCGCTCCACCAGCCCGCTGCAAACCCGCTATGTCCCGGTGGGGCTGATGTACTACGAGGGTTTGTCGCGCTTGATCGCAGCCGACGTCACGCTGCCGCGCCTGCACCGAGGTGACCCCTTGCGCGTGGCGGTCGAAGGCTACCCGGGCTTGCTGGCACACGAGTTGATCGGCCGCCGTTCGTACAAGAACAGCCTGGAGCCCGACCGCCTGATCGCACGCAAGGACATCGTCGATGCGCTGGAGCAGGGCCGCACGCGGCTTGGCCTGCGGCTGAAGCTGAGCCACGCGCAGCGCGAAGCGCTGGTCGATGACGCGTCGGGTGACCGTCTCGACGCGGCACTGTGCCTGGTGCAGGCGGCCTGGGCCAGTCAGCAGCCGGACCGCGGCGTGCCGGCGCGGATCGATGCGGTCGAAGGCTGGATCGCCACCGCAGACCTCTCGAGTGAATCGAGGGCGCCGGCCGCGGACTAGGGATGTGCAGCGGTGCGGCTGCGGGTGACCAGTTCGGCCAAACCCGTGCCGTCCAACGCGCGCAGGAAGGCGAGCAGGGCCTGCTTCTCATCGGCTGACAGACCCAACGGATGCAGCAGCCCGGTCTTGGATGGCAGGTCTCCACCGCCGCGGTCGTAGAAGTCCACCACCGACTCCAGCGTCGCCAGCGAGCCATCGTGCATGTAGGGCGCGGTCTGGGCCACGTTGCGCAGCGACGGCGTCTTGAAGGCGAATCGGTCCGCCGGGTCCAGCGTGATCTCGAAGCGGCCCAGATCGGGCGGCAACTCGGCATCAAAGGACTTCAGATCGGCGGCGCTCAACAGGGTCTGCACCCCCGGCGCCAGCGGCACAACCACCGACGAGGGCGGCTCTGTGGCCGGCCCCGCCCCGGTGGCATGATAGAGGCCATCGGCCAGCAAGGCATGGGTGGGGCCGATCCGGTGGCATTGCGTGCATGCAGCCTTGCCGGAGAACACGGCGAAGCCCTGCTGTTCGAGTGGCGTCAGCGCGCTCGGGTCACCGCCATAGCGCCAGCGGTCGAAACGTGAATCGCCCGCCACCAGTGTGGCCTCGAACGCGGCCAGCGCTGCACCCACGGTTTGCATCGACGCTCCGGCGCCATCGAAGGCGGCCTCGAACACTCCTTCGTAGTCGGGCAGGGCGCGAAGCCGGTCCAGCACATGGCCGATCGACGGGTTGGCCATTTCGTCGGCGTGCAGCAGGGGCATCCACGCCTGCGTCGAAAGCGAAGACTCTCGTCCATCGTGAAACAAGCGTGACTGCCAGGCCACGTTCAACAGGCTCGGCGCGTTGCGCCGCAGGCTCTTGCCTTCGATGCCCATCCCCGTTTGCGAATCGTGCGACGCGAATCCCTGTTCTGGAACATGGCACATCGCGCACGACATCGTGTCGTTGAAAGAAAGGCGCCGGTCGAAGAACAGTTTGCGGCCCAAGCCGATGCGGGCGGCACTGAGCCCCAGGTCGGCGGGCAACTGCAGCGGCGGCAGGCCGAACGCCGCGGCCCGCGCGAGGGCGGCAGCATCGCTGTGCGATTTCGATGCCGTGCCCCGCAGGGCCAACCAGCCGGCACCGACTGCCGTTGTCAAAGCCAATGCCAGCGCCAAAGCCAGCGCCGAAGCCAGCGCCACAGCACCCGTTAAGCCCCAGGTGCGCCAGACCCGGCTCATGCATTCACTTCGGCAGCACAGGCCCTGTCGCCAGGGACTGTGCGCGGTGCTCGAGCGCCAGCGTCTTGAGGTCGTTGACGATCACGTCCGGGTGCAGGAAGGCCGCGCTGTAGATCTCGCGCACCTGTCCGCGCCGGTCGAGCAGGAACACCTTGAGCATGTGGGTGCGCACGCGCGTGGCTTCACCGCTGGTGTCGAGCTCGACCTCGACCGCCTGGCCGAAATCGGCCAGGATCGGCAGCAGGAAGCGGGTCGAATAGGTGGTCAGAAAATGCCAGGGCAGATCCTTCGCTGTCGCCAGTTCGGCACCGTAGAACTGCATCGCTTCGGGGCTGTCGTGGGTCGGGTCGAACGACAGGCTGACCAGGCGAACCCGGCCCCGCAACAGCGGGTCGGCCAACACGCGGCTTTTGACGTTGGCAAACGTCTGGTACGCCAGCGGGCAGCCGATCGGGTCGGTGCAGTAGGTGTAGATGAACGACAGCAGCGTCAACGCCCCGTGCGTGTAGCTGGACAGCCGACGTGGCACGTGGTTTCGCTCCAGCACCCAGCCGTCGGCCGCATCCTGAATCACAGGCAGGGTGTAGCTTCCTGCCGCCGGAGGAACGAATCCCTGCACCGGGCCTCGAGCGGGTGCCTGCTCCTGCGCCGCTGCGGCAGCCGCGACCAACATCAAGGCACAGGCGAGGCCACCTGCCCACGAACCCGCCGCCGCGCCGCACCGCTGGCGCGCCAGCAGGCGTCGCAACCCGATCAACGCGGTACCGCTGCGCCCTGCACCGCAGCGCCGAGCGACGCACTGCCGGTCGCCCGTGCGCTGAACTTCATGTGGTGGGCGCGGCCGAGCTTGAGCTTGTTGAAGTCCACTTCGAAGCTCTGCTTCAGTTCCTTCCCGTCCCAGTCGAAGCCCTTCAGGAACTGGTCGTTGTCCTCACCCTTCTTGTCCCAGTTGGCCAGCAGTGAGGTGGTGATGTACACGCGTTTGCCATCCCAGCTCTGCGACACCATGTTGACCTGCTTGCCGGTCACCTTCGAGTACGTTTGCTTCGGGGCTTCGGGGTTGCTCAAGTCGAAGTAGCGGGTCGTGCCGTCCATGAAGGTGTTGACCCACAGACCCTTGCCGTCGGCGGTGATCGAGATGTCCACCGGCAGCGGGATCTTCGATGGGTCGCCGATCGTGGCCACGTCCTTGGCTTTCCACTGGCCACCCGCGTCCTGTTTGACCAGCCACAGCTTGGAAGTCAGTGCGGTGGCGGTGATGGCCCAGTTGTCGGTGGCGGCCAGTGACCAGCGGATCTCCAGCGGCGCTCCCGGTACGTCGAACACTTGGGTGGGCTTCATGGCTTTCAGATCCCACATGACCATGGTGTTGCCGAAGTTCTTCATCGCATTCGGATCCTTCACCAGGGTGCCCAGATCCATCATGTAGTTGGTCCAGCCGGTGAAGCTGGAGGTCAGCAGCGCGTTCTTCTGCGGGTTGATGCCGATGTCGTAGCCGTATCCGTCACCGCCGCCGATGTCCTTGATGCCCTTCGGCATGCTGTGGCCGGCAATGAACCGGCCCTTGTTGTTGTACATCGCGATGCCGGTGGCGCCGCTGTGGTCCTTGGCGTTCGAAAGGCCCTGCACCATCATCCGGCCCGGCAATGCATAGAACGTGTGCGGTCCGACAAACCCTGACTTGGGCTCGAAGTCCTTGATCGTGTTGACCAGCTTCGGCTGGGCCGGGTTGGTGCCGACATCGAAAACGAAGATCTTGTTGTCGTCCAGTCGGCCGGCCCACAGGTACTTGCGGTCGTCAGTGAAGCCCATGTGGTGGGCCTCGCCGCGTCCGCCGACCGAAACCGAGTGGATCACCGTGCCGTAGGTCTTGCTGGCGGGGTCGGAGTCGATCGTGACCAGCTTGTCTGAGCCGTCGCCCAGACCCTTGATTCCCAATGTCCAGACATGCAGAAACTGCTCCTGCCCTTTGATCAGGCCGGTCATGTAAGGTGAGTTGCAAGTTTCGTCGGCATTCGCTGCCGGCGCTACGGTCAAGCCCAGCGCGGCCAGAGCGGCCAGCCCGCCAAGTGCGGCCGAAGCCCATCGAGTCTTCATAGGTCTCTCCTCGTTGATGCGATGTGGAGCCGTCACCCCTGCAGCATGTCGGCCGATTCATTGTGCGCCCGGCACGCGCGCACAACCGTCGGGCGCCCGGCATGCGGGCGCCCGGCATACCGGAGCCGAATGTTTCGCGCCTGCCACAGCCACCAGCAGGCGATGCGCAGCAGCGGAAACGGTGCCGGCAGCCGCGCAGTTGTAGTCAGCCCTCAACGGTCACAAGAGGCGCTTTGCGCCTTCTCCAAATACCGCTTCCAAACCAAGGGAAACTTTGCCTTCAGGTGTTCCCTCGCCTCCGGTCTTGCACCTTCCTTCAGTCTCCTCAGTTCCGACTCGAGCCTCGAGCGGTCGCCATTCGGTTCCCGGTGCAGTTGCAACCTCAGTTTGTCGATCTGGGCATTCACGTTGTCAACCGCTTCGATCGCTTGGTCGTACCCCTCGAATTCCGGCCAGTTCAGGTTGCCCGGGCGCTGTGGCTTCGAGCAGATCAAGTGGCCGAACACGTGATAGTCCTCGACGACCTGAAACTCGGAATTCAGAAGCTTGATCGTGTCCTCGCGGCGAATGTGGACCGCCAGATTCACCGGATTCGGGTTTGGCGCGTTTGCGATCGCTTTCAGTCTGTCGGCGCCGAAGAACTGGTGCCCGAAGCCGATCAGCCTGTCCTGGTCGTCGAAATAGTCTTTCCAGCTTTGGGCGTTCCGAATGGCGGACAGGACATCGGACTGAATGGCATCCCGGACGTTGTCGATCTGGGTGGCGGATATTTCCGTCGAACCACTCAGGAACAACTCGATGGCCAGATCGTTCAGGGCATCGTGTGCGGCATCCGCAAACGCTTCGTGCCCGGCCTTGATGGCATCCCCGTCAGTGCCGTCCTGATCGATGAGAACGCACAGAAAGCCAGTGAACATGTGGCCGAGGCCTCCGTCATCGAGCGCAACCTCGAAATTTCCCATCGATGGGGGGATCGGCACGTCGTCTCCGGCGTGAACGCCATTGGCGTACATGCCTCGGGTGGTCCAGGTTTTGTTCGGTGTCCAGGTTTCGAGGAACGAACCGTTGGAGCTGATCGTGTTCATGTCGAGATGAAAGAACAGCGTCCAGAGATAGGGCTCAGCGCCGCCTGCGTCGGCTTCCTTGTTGCAATGAAAACGGTCGAGCTTGATCGCGGTGTTGTACATAACAGAGACTCCTGTGAGTGGGTATTGAAGAGGGTCGGCGCGCCACTCCCGGCACGCCATGCCCATCAGCGCCGCGTGACGACGACTTCGAGGTAGGCGCCTGGCACCACCATCGAGCCCCCGCCCGAGCGGTCGAAACGCGCGATCAGCGCCTTCAAGTCCGCCTCCAGTGCTGCTTGCGCAGCCGGCTTGAGCGACGCGAAGGCTTTCACCAACGGGCCGTACCAGGTTCTGAACACCTCGATGAAATGCTCGGCCGAGCGGTAGCGGAACACGAACTCGCGTGGCGTTGCTTCGATCGATGCGGCTTGCGCGCCGAACAATTCGGCGAGTCGCGCCTCGGTGCCCCAGAGCGCCGGTGACTGGACGCCGGCAGGCGGCGGCACATGCGTGCCCAAAGTCTTGAACAACTGGCCGATGAAGCCATCGGGCGTCCAGTTGGCCAGGCCGATCTTGCCGCCTGGTTTGCAAACGCGCAGCAGTTCGGCCGCGGCTTGGTCCTGATCGGGCGTGAACATCACGCCGAAGGTCGAGCCGACGACATCGAAGCTCGCGTTGTCGAACGGCAGGTTCTCCGCATCGGCTTCGCGGAACTCGATCTCGAGGCCGTCGGCGTCGGCGCGTTCGTGGCCGTGTTCGAGCAGCTTGGGTACGAAGTCGGTGGAAACGACGTTACCGAAGCGCCGCGCGGCGGCCAGGCTCAGGTTGCCGTTGCCGGCTGCGACATCCAGCACGGTCTGCCCGGCGCGCAAGTCGAGTGCCTCGCACAGGCTTTCGCCGACGATCTGCAGGGTGGTGCCGATCACCGAGTAGTCGCCCGATTCCCAGGCGCTGCGTTGGCGCAGCTTGAGCGCGGCCAGATCGGTCTGTGGGGAGGCGTGTGCCGCTGTGCGTTCGGCTGTGATGGGGGCTGTATTCATGTTGTTTCCCGGTTGGAAGTGAATCACTGGATTGCGGTGGATCGGTCCTGTGTACGTTGCTTCGAGATCGAACCACCCGCGTGCGAACGGGCCGCTTACTGCTTGCGCGGGTCGTCCGCCGCATTCACATAGTTCACTTCGAACGGTCCGGTGGCGTTGACCTGCAAGACCGTCTCGGCGTTGACCCACGCAAAGTGCGCCATGCCGGCCGGCAGGTTCACGAAGCCGGCGGGCGGCAGTTTCTGAGCGGCGCTGCGGTCCAGTTTTTCGCCTGCGCCGACGTTGACCGCGCCGGAGATCACGGTGACCATCTCATCGGTCGGGTGGCGGTGCGGCGGGATCGTGTAGCCAGACGGCAGCTTCAGCCGCAGAATGAACGGAGCCGCTGCGCCGGGGTTGCCGGCCAGCACCACCGCCTGTGCGCCAGGCGGCAGGGACGGCGGCGCCGGGCCCCATTTCACTGCGTCGGGCAGCACGACCGTGTGATGCGGCTCGGCAGCAGCGGCAGGTGCAATGGCTGCGAGCGCCAGGGCGCAGGCGCCGAGTACGGGGAACAGAATGCCTCGGGTGAATGGGTTCATGGTGGTTCTCCTTCTTTGGGCAGTGGCTGGTTTGACGGCGAATCCGCCAGATCCGGCGCGAGCTACAAGTCGCAACCGCCTGCACCCAAGGTAGTTGCACAGCGTGGAGGGGACCGTGGTGAGCAGCGTGGAATCGCACGTGGAATCCGATGCAGCCGGCTCGAACGGCGGCCCATTCGCGCCCGCGCTCGAAGTGCGGCTGCTCGGACCGTTGACGATCCGGTGTGCCGGTCAACTGTTGCCGCTGCCGGCATCGCGCAAGGCGCGAGCGCTGATCGGGTACCTGGCGCTCGAGGCCACGCCATCGAGCCGCACGCAGTTGTGCGAACTGCTGTGGGATCTGCCGAACGATCCGCGCGGTGAGCTGCGCTGGTGCCTGAGCAAGATCAGGCAGGTGCTCGACTCGGGCGCGCGCAAGCGGGTCGAGACGGTCGATGACACCGTGCGCCTGGACTTGAGCGACTGCTTCGTCGACGTGCTCGAGTTGGAACGCGCACCGCGAGCGGACGAAACCGATGCGACGTCCGATGCCGCCGCTTTGCGCGCGCTGGCAACGTTCTTTGCGGGAGATTTTCTGGAAGGCCTGGAGGTGGCGCGCAGCCCGCGCTTCGACGGCTGGTTGCTGGCGCAACGGCGCCATTGGCGCGGCCGCCAGATCGCGCTGCTTGGGCAACGGGTCGCAAGCCTCGAAATCGGTTGCGAGGAAGGCCGTGAATGCCTGGAGCAATGGCTTGCACTCGCGCCGTTCGATCGACAGGCCCACGAACGGCTGTTGACCGGTTTCGCGCACCGCGGTCAATGGCACGAGGGCGACGAGCAATTGCAAGCGACCAGCCGGCTGTTCGATGCCGAAGGGTTGGACTGGCGGCCGCTCGGCGCTGCGTGGCACGCCGCCAAAGCAGGGCGGTCGGATGGCGCGCCGCCCACGCCGGCGGCCGAAGTGGACCGTGTGCCCGCATCGGCGGCGATCGGTGCAGGCGCGACCGCCGTGGCGGCGATCGAGGCAGGAGCAGAAACGCCGACCGCAGCCACCGGCCGCGCATCGGTTGCGATCATGCCGTTCGCCGAGCTGTCGTCGCCAGGCGCACCGCGCGGCGGCCTGGCCGATGGCTTCGTGCACGACCAGATCACGCGGCTGGCGCTGCTGCGCAGTCTGTTCGTGATCGCGCAAGGCACCATGTTCGCGCTGCACGAACAACAGCTCGGCGCGCACGAGGCCGCGCGCACGCTGGATGTGGACTATGTGCTCAGCGGGTCGATGCAGCGCCGCGGGAGTCGCCTCGCGGTGCAGGTCGAATTGAGCGAAACGCGAACCTCACATGTGCTCTGGGCCGACGACATCGAGCGCGAACTGGACGACGCCTTCGCCGTGCTGCACGAGATCGGCGACGGCATCGTCGCGTCGGTCGCGAGCGAGATCGAGGCCGCCGAGAGCCAGCGTGCGATCCTGAAAGGCCCGAACTCGCTCGACGCCTGGGAAGCGCACCACCGCGGGCTCTGGCACATGTACCGGTTCAATCGGGCCGACAACGACCGGGCGCGGCTTTGCTTCGAGCAGGCGGTGCGGCTCGACCCCGGCTTCTCACGCGCGTTCGCGGGGCTTTCGTTCACCCACTGGCAGGACGCATTCCAGCGTTGGGGTGAGCGGGTGCCCGCGATCGAACACGCGTTCGACGCGGCGAGCCGCAGCCTGCTGGCCGACGAGCGCGATCCGGCCGCGCACTGGGCCATGGGTCGTGCGCTGTGGCTGCGCAAGCAGCAGGCGCAAGCACTGGTCGAACTCGAAGCCGCGGTCGACTTGAGCCCGAGTTTTGCGCTCGGCCACTACACGCTGGCCTTCGTGCATTGCCAGTCGGGCGATCCGGCGCTGGCGATCGAGGCCTCCGACCGCTCGCGCCATCTCAGCCCGTTCGACCCGCTGCTGTTCGGCATGCTCGGCGCGCGTGCGCTGGCGCTGGTGCGGCTCGGGCGGTTCGAGGAAGCCGCCGAGTGGGCGGTCAAGGCGGCGGGTCGGAAAAACGCGCATGTGCACATCCTCGCCGTTGCTGCGCATTGCCTGGCGCTGGCCGGCCGGCAGGACGAGGCGCGTGCCTGGGTGGCGACGATCCACCAGAACGCGGCGAACTATCGTGTGGAGGATTTTCTGGCGGCGTTCCATTTCACGGACGATGCACAAGACCTGTATCGGCGTGCGGCCGGGCAAATCGGCATCACGTGAAGGCGCGCGTTCGGGCTTGGCCCCCAGCCCCGCAACGCCAGTTTCGGCATCCCCTGTGCGCACAGCTTGGGGATGCGGATGGCACATGGAGGTCAGCACGCAAATCAGGTACCCCGCCCTAGGCGGCGGCGCGGATCGCGCGTCGCAGGCTTCGACGAGTTGACGCGCCAGCAGGAGACGCAAGCGCAGTCACATGTCGCATCCAAAAGCACTGGCGCCCCCTTGGCAACCACGGCCGTGCCGTGGCTCGCTGCCACAGCCCCGCGCGCAGGGGTCACGTATTCCGACAGAGCGAGACTTGGTTGAGCCCTGCGCCAAGTGAGACTGATGCGGAAGTGATGACAGCGCTCACGGCATGGGACACGGCATTAAAGTCGGCCGATGCAAGAGTCTTCGCTGACCGCACTGGTGCTCGGTGGCGGCGGCGCGCGTGCCGCCTACCAAGTGGGCGTGCTGCGGGCCCTGGCCCGCATGCGCCGAGAAGCACTCGGCCCGCTGGCCCGGTTGAGCAACCCCTTCGGCGTGATCTGCGGCACCTCGGCGGGGGCCATCAATGCGGCCGCGCTGGCTTGTTATGCCGACCGATTCGAGCCTGCGGTCGAACTGCTGGCAAAAGTCTGGCAAAACTTCAGCGCCGACCAGGTTTACCGCGCCGACTCGCTGGGTGTGATCCGCACCGGCGCGCAGTGGTTGACGATGGTTTCGATCGGCTGGGTGATCGCGCGGTGGCGCCGCGCGCGTCCGCGCTCCTTGCTGGACAACGACCCGCTGGCCACATTGCTGCAGCGCTTGGTGCCGCTCGACCGCTTGCCCAAGATGTTCCAGCGCGGGCACCTGCATGCCCTGGCGGTCACCGCGTCGAGCTACACCGGCGGCGAGCACCACACGTTCTACGACAGCCGGCAGGCGATCGAGCCCTGGCAACGCAGCCAGCGCATCGCCGTGCAGGCGCGGCTGACGCAGGCCCATCTGCTGGCGTCGTCGGCGATTCCGTTCGTGTTTCCAGCGGTGCGGCTGGAAGTGGGCGGCCGAGCCGGCTGGTTCGGCGACGGGTCGATGCGACAGACCGCGCCGCTGTCGGCGGCGGTGCACCTGGGCGCCGAGCGGCTGGTGATCATCGGTGCTGGCCGCATCGATGCGTCCGATGGCGCCACCGGCAAAGCCGACGCGGGCGATGCCTACCCGACGCTTGCGCAGGTGGCCGGCCATGCGCTGTCCAGCATCTTCCTGGACGCGCTGGCGGTGGACATCGAACGCATGCGGCGCATCAACCGCACCTTGGCGCTGCTGCCCGATTCGGCGCTGGCAGACACCCCGCTGCGACCGTTGGAAGCCCTGGTGATCTCGCCTTCGCAGCGCATCGACGACATCGCTGCACGCCACATCCAGGACCTGCCGGCGCCGGTGCGTGCATTGCTGCGTGGCGTCGGCGTGGGTGGGCGGGGTCGGGGTGCCAGCGGTTCGGCGCTGGCCAGCTATCTGCTGTTCGAAGCACCGTTCACGCAGGAGTTGATGGCGCTGGGCGAAGCCGACACCCGAGCCCGCAGCGACGAGGTGATGCGCTTCTTCGGCTGGGACCTGATGGGCATGGCACGGCAGCGCGCGCAGGCTTCGGGCTGCACAGCAGCGGGCTCGGCAGCCGAGACCAGTCTTTCCGCCACCGAGTTCGATCTGCTGCTGCCTTGAGTCGGCACAGCGCATACGATCGCTGCGCTCCACTGCGGGGTTAGCCGGCATGGGGCGTTCGTCACAGCTTCAGAGCGGCAAAGGAAACGACAGCCATGGCCGACCGCATCAACATCCGCAACGTCACCGTCGAGCTGCTGCGCTCCGGGCCTTCGCACAACCAGCTGCTGTCGCCGCTGACCTTGTACCTGGGCATCTGCGACGAAGCCGAGGCCGGCATCGTCACCTTGCCCTTCGAGCACGCCACCTTCCTGCGGCGCATCGGGGTGATGCGCTATGAAGAAGGCAAGGCCGCCGACAAGCTGCCCGAGCTGCGCGCGATGGGGGTCGAGATGGCCAAGGTGCTGGGCGCGATCCCGCGTTTGCCCGGCTCGCTGTCGGGCGATGGCGCCGGCCGCGACACGCTGGTCCACCTGAGCCTGGTGTTGTCGGCATCGGAGCTGGCGCTGCTTCCCTTCGAACTCGCGAAGATGCCGATCGGCCCCACCGCCTGGACCGAAAGCTGGATGGCCCTGCAGTCGCGGGTGCCGGTGGTCATCACCCGCCGCACCCGCAATGTCGCGGCGCGTCAGGGCCAGTGGCTGAAGAACCCGCGGGTGCTGTTCATCAGTGCCGAAACCGCAGCCGACGCGCCCGACAGCGTGCCCTTCGCACAGCACCGCGAAGCGCTGATCGACGCGGTGCGGCCGTTCCTGCTGGACGCCGACCGGCGCGTGGAAAAGAGCCGCGAAGGCTCGCGCGAGCAGTTCGGCAGATGGCTCACCATTCTGCGCAAGCCGCGTTTCGACGAGGTGGTGGCCGAATGTGCGCGCCACCGCTACACCTGCATCCATGTGCTGGCGCATGGTGACATCGACCCCACGCTGGGCGACAACAGCTTCGGCTTGCGCTTGCATCCGAAGGACGGCGTGATCTCGGGCGAACGGCTGGCGAGTGCGTTCACCACGCTGCACGAAGGCTGCATCCACCGCCCCGATGTGGTCAGCCTGGCCACCTGCGACAGCGGCAACGAGGCAGCCGCGGTGATGGCACCCGGCGCCAGCATCGCCCATGTGCTTCACCAAGCCGGTGTGCCGCTGGTGCTGGCGTCGCAATTTCCGCTTTCCAAGCCCGGCTCGAACCTGGTGGTGCGAGAGTTCTACAGCGGCTTGTTGTGGGGCGAGCACCCGTGGGTGCTGCTGCACCGGGTGCGAACGGGGCTGCATGGCAGCATGGGTTCTGGTGATCACGACTGGGCCAGCCTGGTGGTCTACGAAGCGCTGAACCTGGACCCCTACAAGCTCGATCAGGCCTGCTACAACCAGTGCCACCACGCGATGCTGGCCGCCTGGATGGACAACCCCGAAAGTGCAGACGAGCTGCTGGACGTGGACGAGCATGCCGACGGCCGGTTGCCCAATAGCGAGGGCCGCTGGAAAGCAGACCGGGTCATTCCGCGCCTGCCGGTGGACAGCAAGTTCTTCGGCATGCGCGCGCTGGCGCTGCGCGCCGACGGGCAGCTGCAGAACGCGATCGATGCGCTGTCCCGCATCGATCGCCGCTACCGGCGCATCGACTCGATGGGCGAGTACGAGACCCGTGTGGCCGCCAGCTGCCGACAGCTCGAAGGCGCGATCGTCGACTACGAAGCCGCGCTGCTGGGCTTTCTGGTCAAGGACGGGCAAGGCATGAATGTTCCGTACCGGGCTCTGGTGGCGTCGATCCGGCTGCGCACGGTGCTGGGCCGGCCGGTGGCCGAGGGCGCCTGGCAAACCGCGCAGTTCTGGCTGCGCACCACGCTGACCGAATCGCCAGAGCGCGACGACCGCATCTGGGCCAGCGCCTGTGTGGCCGAGTTGTGGTTGTTGCGCACCCTGCACAAAGACCCCGCTGTTCGGCAGCAAGCGCACGACGCCGCGCTGCTGGCTGCGGGGGAGCTGACGCGGATCGATCGCAGCGGAGCCAGTCTGGCATGCCACTGGATGATGCTGCTGCTGAACACCTACATCCAGCACTGGGGCGACAAGCGCTTCGAGTCTGCGCTGGCCACCTTCGGCGAAGCGCCGCGGCGGTCGTTTCGGATCGGCCCCGTCAATCTCGTGGACACCGCGCGCGGCATGCGCGACATCATGGACCGGCAAGGCGCGCGCGAACGCGCGGCGCAGCCGCCGGTGCGCGCCGAACTGCCGCCTTCGCCCAAGCCGAGGCGCAAAGCTGCGGCGAAGATGCCGCCGCCCGCGGCGGCGTTGGAGTCAGAGGAGAACCGGCCAGAGGCAGACGATGGCGCGCCGGCCGAGCAGCATGCCGAGAAGCACGCCGAGAAGCGAGCCGAAATCCGCGTCGAGACCTTGTCGATGGCTGCGCCTGCAAAGCCAGCGGCCAGGGCGGCCCGCTCGGTCGGTGCGCTTTCCAGAAGTGCCACTTCCACCGCGTTTTTTCGCATCGACATGCTGCCGGCGCAGCATGGTGACGCCCTGTGGATCGAGTACGGCAGGGGCCGCGCCGCGCCGAGCCGCTTGCTGGTCGATTGCGGTCCGGCAGGCGCCTACAAAGGCAGCCTGCGCCCGCGCATCGAGGCGTTGCCCAAAGCCGAACGGCATTTCGAGTTGTTCATCCTGTCGCACATCGACGACGACCACATCGGCGGTGCGATCGCGCTTTTGAAAGAAGCGCGGGCGCTTGGCGTGACCTTCGGCGACATCTGGTTCAACGGCTGGCGCCACCTGGCCAGTCAGCTGAACGCGCAGCAGGGAGAAGCCTTCTCGGCGCTGTTGCGGCAGACCAAACAACCGTGGAACCGGATGATGGCCGAGCAGCGCGACGACGACACGATGGTGCGCGAGGTCGACGAGGTGCCCGAGTTCAGACTGCCGGGCGGCATGAACCTGAGCTTGCTGTCGCCGACTCCGGCCAAGCTGCAGGCACTGGCGCGGGTGTGGCAGAAGGACATCGTGGCGAAGGGGCTGCAACCCGGTGAGCTGGCCACCGGCCAGCACTTCCTGGGCCGGGTGCAGCACACCCCCGATGCGATGGACCTGGCCGCATTGGCCGCCGCCGGATTCAATGCCGACCCCACGGCACCCAACGGCAGCAGCATTGCGGTGCTGGCCGAATTCGACGGCCAAGCGGTGTTGCTGGGTGCCGATGCCCATGCGCCGGTGCTGCAGGAAGCCATCGACCTGCTGCTGGCCAAGCGCAAGTTGAAGCAATTGCAGTTGGCGGCTTTCAAGCTGCCGCACCATGGCAGCCAGAACAACCTCAGCAAAGAATTGTTGCAGCGGGTGAGTTGTCGCGACTGGCTGGTGTCGACCAGCGGTGCGCGTTTTCAGCACCCGGATGTGCAAGCGCTGGCGCGGGTGGTGATGCGCGGCGCCGAATTGAAGCAACCGGCGCGGCTCTATTTCAATTACCGCGCTGCCGGCGGCAAGCTCAATGCGGTCTGGGACGATGCGGCGCTGAAGCAGAAGTACGGCTACGAGGCCTTCTATCCCGACCATGCCGAAGGCGGCATCGCCTACCGCGTGATCTGAGCGTCGACCGGGCCGGCTTCGAAGGCCGGCGCATCCACCACAGGCGTGTCTACCACAGGCGTGTCCAACACAGGCGTGTCCACCACCGGCGTGTCCACCACAGGCAGGGCATCGATGGCCGCCCGACCTTGCGGCGGCACATACGGTGGCTGTCCCGGCCCCGGCTGGTCGCAGCGCATCAGCACCGAGCGGTGCAATGTTTCGCAGGCATCGGCTCCCACACCCACCGTGCGCGTGAACGGCGGCTGAAACGGTCGCATCAGCTTGTAGGCAGCGGTCATCGAATCGTTCAGCGTCGAGTCGTGGCGCGGGGCGTAGTGGTGCAGGAACGCGGGGTCGAACTGCAGCCCGGCCAGCTGCGCATGCGCCACCATCCAGGCCAGCGCGACATTGGCCAGACCGTCGGGGTCGTAACTGCCGCCGACATTGGAGTGCACACCGGCGAACCAGGTTTGCACCAGCGTGCCGGCCCAGCCCGCGGGCTTGCGCCACATCGACGGTGCAAAGGGTTCGCGCCTTTCGTCCAGCGCCAGCGCATGCGCGGCATAGGCGATCTTGTGGTTCAACTCCACGTTGTGGTTGACATAGCGCTTGTCGTTGAAGAGCTTGCCCACCATGCCCGGTGCGCCCAGCGAACCCACGGTGTCCCACACCCCGAGGAAGTCGATCGTCGGGCAGGGCCGTGCTTTCTGGATGCGGGGCTTGCCGGATGTCGGGCTGATGAAGCGCTGGTTCCAGCCCGCGGTGCCTTCCGCGATGTCGTTCTCGTAGCACTCATACATTTCGGGCACCCAGAAGTCGTCGCTCTTGCCGACCAGGCCATAGCGGTGCATGAAGCCGGCCAGGCTGCGCACCGTAAAGGCGCCGCGGCTGAAGCCGAACAGGTAGAGCTTGTCGCCGGGTTCGTGGTTGTAGAGGATGAAGCGGTACAGCGCGCGAATGTTGTCCTGCATGCCATGGCCGAAGGCGCCGCCGGTGAGGCGGTCCTGCGGGCCGCCGGTGCCGACCCCGCTGTGGTAGTAGACAACCTGGTGCACACCGTCGTCGCCCACAGTTCGGACCGCGCGAGCCAGCTTGGTGACATTGGTCGGCCGGCGCTTGCCCGAGTCGGTGTTGACCTGGTCGAGCTGGTTCCAGGTGCCGTCGGCACAAAGCACGATGCGTTTCATGGCGGATGGGATCGAAGGTTCAGGAGCACGAGCGCTTGGCGGCCGGCAGCACTTTGCCTGGACGCCCGCTGCTGCGCAATGGAATTTTCACGGCCACTCAGGTCTGGTGTTAGCCGCGGCGATTGCCGATACTTCAATGCATTGGCTCGCAGCGTTCCCGCCCGTCGTCTCCACTGCCATCCCGGCACCCACCCCGATCGGAGCCACCATGCCCATCACCGCCAGCGTCGGCCTGAATGCCCGCAACGACCTTGCCGATGTCACTGTCGTGCAGATCCTCTTGAATGCCAACCGCGACCGGATGGCGCGGCAGGTGGCGGAGCCCCTGTCCACCGACGGCCGCATCGGCGAGAAGACACTGAAGGCGATCGAGGCCTTCGAGACCGGGGTGATGGGCATGGCCGAATCCGACCGCATCGTCTCGCCGGGCGATGCCACCGTGCTGGCTTTGCTGGAAGGCCTGCCGCCCGGACCAACCGCTCAAAAACTGGCGCTGGTGTTGCCGCGCGCGACGGCCAGTCGGATCACGCTCTACTTCGAGCCACTGAAGGCAGCGATGATCAAGTACGGCATCACCACGCCGTTGCAGATGGCGCACTTCATCGCCCAGGTCGGGCACGAATCGGGCTCCTTGCTCTACAGCGAAGAACTGGCCAGCGGCGCTTCCTATGAGGGCCGCAAGGACCTCGGCAACACGCAAACGGGTGATGGCGTGCGCTTCAAGGGCCGCGGCCTGATCCAGCTCACCGGACGCGCCAACTACACCGCGTTCAACAAGTTCAGCGGTGTCGAGTGCATCGACAATGTCCACTGTCTGGCCAAGGACCCGATGCTGTCGGCCGAAGCCGCCGGCTGGTTCTGGGTCGACCGCGGCCTGCCCGCGATGGCCGAGCGCGACGATGTGCGCGCGGTGACCAAGCGCATCAACGGCGGCTTCAACGGCCTGGACGACCGGGTGCTGAACCTGTTCCGTGCCAAGGCGGTACTGGGACTTTGAAAGGGCGTCGACTGACACGCGCCCGGCGCATTGCCGGCTGGCTGCTTGCAGTTGCGGCACTGGCGGGTTGCCGCGACGCGCCGAAGCCGCCGGAGCCACCGAAACTGCCTGAGGAGGCCGTGCCTGCTGGCACCCCAGCCGTGCCAGCGCCCGCGGGGGCACCCGCAGCAGCGCCCGCAGTGGAACCAGCGGCTTCGGCCGCAGTCGCGACAGCAGCGCCGTCCGCTGCAGGCCGCATGCAGCGCGTCAGGTTGCAGCCGCAAGGCCCGGAGTTCGTGTTCCACATCGAGGCCGATGCCGCACCGGCCGATGCGGTGGTGCTGCGCGTGCACGCCATCACCATCGAGCGCGCCGATGGCAGGGGCGCCGCGCAGCGCATCGATGGGCTCGAGACTGAAACGCCGGTGTCGCCGAACCGGCCTGCACTCGAATTCGTCGACATGAACTTCGACGGGTTTGCCGACCTGCGGATCGTCGAATCGCGGCCTGCGGGTCCCAACGTGCCCTACCTGAATTGGTTGTTCGACCCGGCCAGCAACCGCTTCGAGGCGAGTGCGGCATTGGACGCCCTGTCGGCGCCGAGCTTCGATGCGGCGAAGCAGGAGGTGCGCTCCGCCTGGCGCGACAACGCCGCGCGCCAAGGGTCGGACACCCACGGTTGGCGCAACGGCCAGCTGGTGCCGCTGCGGCGCGAAGAGCGCCTCTACAGCGCCCCGGGGGTCTACAGCGCCATCTCATCGGTCTGGAAGGAAGGGCGCTGGCAAGCCACCGCCCGCCGCGAGGGCCGAGACCGCTGAGGCCAGCGCGCAGGCTGCTGCTGCAGCCCCTTGAAGCCGTCATCTGCACCCGCGGCTCAATATGCGGGCCGGAATGGCCCCTTTACTTCGGGTCGCTGGGCGATCCCTATGATCGCGGCGGTCTCGCAACCCGCACACCGAATCCCATGAGTCTTTCCCTGTCGCTGCGCCACGCCTGGCCGCTGACCAAGCAAACGGTTACCGCCTGGATCGACGACTACGCGCCCAGCATGGGAGCGGCGTTGTCGTACTACACCGTGTTCTCGTTGGCGCCGCTGATCCTGATCGTGATCGCCATCGCCGGGCTGGTGTTCGGTGCCGATGCGGCGCGGGGTGCCTTGTTCGGCGAGCTGTCGTCGATGATGGGTCCGGAAGCCGCCAAGGCCATCGAGGGCATGCTGGCCGGCGCCAGCAAGCCGTCTGACGGCGCCATCGCCAGCACGGTCGGTGTGGTGGCGCTGCTGATCGGTGCCACCACCGTGTTCGGTGAGCTGCAGAACGCGCTCGACCGCATCTGGCAGGTGCCCGATAAAGACAAGCCCGGCGGCATCATGGGGCTGTTGCGCACGCGGTTCCTGTCGTTCGGGCTGATCCTGGGGCTCGCGTTTCTGCTGATGGTGTCGCTGGTGGCCGGCACCGCGGTGACCGCGCTCGGCAAGTGGTGGGGGCCGATGTTCGGTGCCCGTGCGGCATTGGCGCAAGTCGTGACCTTCGTGGTCGGGCTGGCCGTCACCACGGTCGGCTTCGGCATGATCTACAAGCTGATGCCGCGGGTGCAGGTGCGCTGGGCCGATGTCTGGGTGGGGGCGACGGTGACCGCGCTGCTGTTCACGCTCGGCCGCTTTCTGATCAGCTTCTACATCGGCACCACCGATGTCGCGTCGGGCTACGGCGCGGCCGGCTCGCTGGTGGTGGTGTTCGTGTGGGTCTACTACTCGGCGCAGATCTTTTTGCTGGGTGCGGAATTCACCTGGGTCTATGCGACCACGCTCGGGTCGCGCAAAGACCTGGCGAAACGGCCCGACGGGCCGAAACCCGAGCCAGCCGCAAGCGCTCCGGTTCTGGGCCGGCCGACCTGACGCGCGTGCCACGCCGCAGCTTCGCCGCCGCCGAAGCCTGGTTTGCCGCGCAAGGCTTTCGGCCGTTTCCATTCCAGCGTGAGGTCTGGGCGGCGATGGCAGCCGGCGAAAGCGGATTGCTGCATGCCACCACCGGCAGCGGCAAGACCTATGCGGTGTGGCTGGGGGCGCTGGCGCGCGCGCAGCCACTGTCCAAAGACGGCCCGAGTCTGCAGGTGCTGTGGCTGACCCCGATGCGTGCCTTGGCCGCCGACACGACCCGTGCACTGAAGCTGCCGCTGGCCGATGTGGCACCGGGTTGGTCGGTGGGGCAGCGCACCGGTGACACCCCGAGCGCCGAACGCGCGCGCCAGGATCGCCGCCTGCCGACCGCGCTGGTGACGACGCCGGAATCGCTGACCCTGTTTCTGACGCGCGAGAACGCAGCGGCTGAACTGGGCGGTGTGCACACGGTGGTGGTCGACGAATGGCACGAGATGATCGGCAACAAGCGCGGGGTGCAGGTGCAGCTGGCACTGGCGCGTCTGCAGCGCTTCAACCCCGGTCTGGTGGTGTGGTCGTTGTCGGCCACGCTGGGCAATTCCCTGGCGTCCATGCACACCCTGACCGGCTCCCATCGTGGCCGTCTGGTGCAGGGCAAGGTCGACAAGCGCTTGCTGATCGACACCCTGCTGCCGGTCGAGCCGGGGCACTTCAGCTGGGGCGGGCATCTGGGCGCGCAGATGCTGAAGCCGGTGGCAGCCGAGATCGAAACCGCATCGACCGCGCTGATTTTCACCAACACCCGCAGTCAGGCCGAGATCTGGTACCAGTTGCTGCTGGCCGAGAAGCCCGAGTGGGCGGGGTTGATCGCTCTGCACCACGGCTCGTTGGCACGCGAGGTTCGGGAATGGGTCGAGATGGGCTTGAAGGAAGGGCGGCTGAAAGCGGTGGTGGCCACCAGCAGTCTGGACCTGGGGGTGGACTTCTTGCCGGTGGAGCGCGTGCTGCAGATCGGCAGCGCGAAAGGCGTCGCCCGGCTGTTGCAGCGCGCCGGCCGCAGCGGCCATGCGCCGGGCCGAGCCAGCCGCATCACCATCGTCCCGACCAACACGCTGGAGTTGGTGGAAGCCGCAGCTGCGCGGCAGGCGGCTCTGCAAGGCCGTGTCGAATCGCGCCACAGCCCCGAGAAGCCGCTGGATGTGCTGGTGCAGCACCTGGTGACGGTGGCCCTCGGTGGTGGTTTCGATGCCGATGCGCTGTACCTGGAGGTCCGCAGCAGCCATGCCTTTCGAGACCTCACACGCGACGAGTTCGACTGGGCGATGGCCTTTTGCGAGCGCGGTGGCGACAGCCTGACGGCCTACCCCGAATACCATCGCATCGCGCTCGTCGACGGCTTGTGGCGCGTGCCCGACCGCGGGATCGCACGGCGCCATCGGCTGCAGGTCGGCACCATCGTCAGCGACGCATCGATGCAGGTGAAATGGCTCACCGGCGGCACCATCGGCACGATCGAAGAAGGCTTCATCTCGCGGCTGTCGAAGGGCGACAACTTCGTCTTCGCCGGCCGCGTGCTGGAATACGTTCGCACGCAAGAGATGGCGGCCTATGTGCGGCTCGCCACCAAGAAGAAGGGCGTGGTGCCTTCATGGGCCGGCAGCAAGATGCCGCTGTCCAGCGAGATGGCCGAATCGGTACAGGACCGGCTGGACGAAGCCGCAGCCGGGCGCTTCGAAGGCCCCGAGATGCAGGCCGCGATGCCGATGCTGAAAGCGCAGGCGTGGCTGTCGAAGCTGCCGGTGCGCGGTCGCCTGCTGGTCGAACGCTTTCGCTCCCGCGAAGGCCATCACCTGTTCATCTATCCCTTCGCGGGTCGCAGCGTCCACATCGGTTTGGCGCAATTGTTGGCGTGGCGGCTGGCGCGCGCGCAGCCCAACACCTACTCGCTCAGCATCAACGATTACGGGCTCGAGATCCTGGCCGCACGGCCGGTGGAGTTGACCGAGGCCACGCAAGCGGCGTTGTTCGACACCGCATCGTTGATGGACGATGTGGTGGCGAGCCTGAATTCGGGGCAACTGGCACAGCGCCGTTTTCGCGAGATTGCCCGCGTGGCCGGCTTGGTCTTCGGCGGTTTTCCCGGCGCGCCCAAAAGCCTGCGCCAATTGCAGGCGTCCAGCAGCTTGTTCTACGAAGTTTTCAAGAACCACGACGCCGGCAACCGCTTGCTGGGTCAAGCCGAAAACGAGGTGCTGACCCAGGAGCTGGAGCTGTCGCGACTCGAAGCCACGTTGCACGACCTGTCAGCCCGACAACTGGAAGCGGTCGATCTGCACTCCCCGAGCCCCTTCAGCCTGCCGCTGATGGTCGAGCGCCTGCGCGAACAGCTCAGCACCGAAAAACTGAAAGACCGCCTGGACCGCCTGCTGCAAGAAGGCGAAGCCGCACTGGCCGAATCGACACCGGCAAAAAAGCGCGCCACCCGAACCGATGATGCGCGAGCGAAGCGCAGCGATCCCACCGAGTAGAGCCGCGGAACCGGCTTCGCCGGGCCGCAAGCGAGCGCCCCCTCGGGGGGCAGCGACCGTCATGAAGCGTGGGGGCTCAAACCCTCGACCGTCAGGGAGCGTGGGGGCCGAATATCTCCAGCGCCAGTACCAGGAGCGCGCTGGCAGCCAGCCACGACCCCACCACCCGCACGCCGATCTTCATCCACGGGCGCTTCGCGAATTCGGTCATTGCCGTGACCCACAACGCAAGCAGAAAGGCACCGGCCGCGGTGCCGGCCAGCGACAGCATCAATGCCGAACCGGCAAGGCCATCGGGCATCGACGACCACCCGATCGCCACACCCACCAAGCCGGCTACCGCCGCCAGCAGGAGCGCCGGCAATGGCCGCGCCAGCACCACCGACAGCGCGAGTGCGGCGCTGCACGTCAGCAGCAGCGTGTCGGTTGTCTGCTCGCCGCGCAGATGGCCGATCGCCAGCCCTGCCATCAGTGCCGCCAGCAAGCTGCCGGCAGCAGCGCCGGTTCGCGCCAACCCGCGCTGACCGATCGCAAGCCCCAGCGCCAGCAGCGACAGCAGGTGCGAAGGCACCAGCAGCGGGTGCAGCGCGCCGCTGTAGAAGCGGCCGATGCCGGGAATCGGGCTGTGAGCCCAGGTGGCGGTGGGTGTGAGCGCCAGCAGCACCAACGCTGCGATCATCGCAGTGCTGCGCGGCGCTCGGCTCACAACGCGCTGTAGAGAAAGAACGCGCCGACGCCGGCGATGACACCGCCGCCGGATCGCACCAGCACGCGCCCGGCCGGCCAGCGCGCCAGCAGTCCGAAGGCGATGCCTGCCAAGTGCAGCAGACCGGTGGCAATCACGAAGCCCAGGCTGAAGAGGATCGGGTTGGCTGCCGCAGGCAGCTCGGTGCCGTGGGCATGACCGTGAAAGATCGCGAAGGCGCCGACGATCACTGCCGCTACCGGCAGCGGCGGTCGGCCCGCGAAGGCCACCATCAGCCCGAGCACGATCGCCGACAGCGCGATGCCGATTTCGACCCCGGGCAGTGGGACTCCGGCCACCCCGAGTACACCACCGAAGGCCATCACCAGCGGAAACACGACCGGCAGCACCCAGATGGCAGGCCGCCCCAGAAACGCGCCCCACAACCCCACCCCCACCATCGCCACCACATGGTCCCAGCCCAGCAGCGGATGCAGAAAGCCGGTGGTGAAGCCGCCCGCCGAATCGGCCGCACCCACATGCGCAGCCGCCGGACCGGCCGCAGCCAGCAGGGCAAAGACAAGCCACGCAGCAGCGCCATGCTGCTTGGTGGAGCCAGATTCAACAAGGGAAAGCGGTCGGATCATCGAACAACTCCAGTGGCACATGGACAGGTGTATCGAGCGCGAGCCTAGCAGCGCTCTGTGACGCCAAGCGCAACGCAATCATCTCTGCCGCAAAGTGACGCGTCCGAGCCGAACCGGCGCGAGCGAAGCGGAGCGATCCCACCGCCTAGAGCCGCGGAACCGGCTTTGACGGGCCGCAAGCGAGCGCCGCCGAGTTTTTGCAACCACGTGGCAGCGACCGTCAGGGAGCGTGGGGGCTCAATTCTTCAACCAACGCAATTCCAGCGTGTCGTTCGGCCACTGCACCATGCTCAGGTTCTTCTTCATCGCCCAGGTCAGCACGCGGCGGTACAGCGGAACCATCGGCAGGTCGTCGGCCACCAGCCGCAGCACGGTGGTGACCATCGCGCGGCGGCGCACGCGGTCGGGCTCGATGCGGATGTTGTCGATCAGCACATCCAGTTTCGGGTTGCTGTAGCGCCCGGCGTTGAAGGTGCCCAGACCGGCCGGATCGAAACTGCGGAACAAGCCGTTCAGTGAGGCCCAGGCATCGGGTGTCGCGGTCCAGCCGTATTCGGCGAAGCTGGCGGTGCCCTGGCTCAGCTTCGGAAAGAACTGGCTGGTGGAACTGCTGCGCAGCGTGGTGCGAACCCCCACCTGGGTCAGCATCGCGGCCACTGCCTGGCAGACGTTTTCGCGCCAGGCCACGTTGACGCAGTCCAGCGTGACCGAAAAGCCATTCGGATAGCCCGCTTCAGCGAGCAGCAAGCGCGAACGCGCCGGGTCATAAGGCAGCCGCTTGTCGAGCTCGGCGGGTGAGCCGTCCACCAGCGGCGACAGGAATGCGCCGGTGGCCACCGCCTGGCCCCGCAGCACCTTGTCGACGATCAGCGGCACGTTGATCGCCTGGTACACCGCGCGCCGCACCCGCAGGTCCTTGAAGGGGTTGCGGTCCTTGATGTCGCTGCCCGCCAGCGCAGCGCTGGCTTGGTCGAAAGCCAGATACTGCTGCCCGATGTCTGGCACCTGCTGCAATGTCATGCGCGGGTCGGCCTTCAGCCGCGCGATGTCCTGGTAGGGCGGGTCCAGCACCAGGTCGACCTCACCCGATGCCAGTGCCGCCAAACGCGTGGCGTCGGAGCGGATGGTGATCCACTCCACCTGCTTCACATTGCCGTTTCGCTTGTCGGCTCGGCCCCACCAGTCGGGGTTGCGCTTCAGCACCACGCGCACATCGGGCTCGTAGCGATCGAGCTTGAACGGACCGGTGCCGTTGGCATTGCGGATGGCATAGGTTTCCTGCTTGGCGTTGAAGTCCTGGGCGCGGGTGACGCTGTGCTTGACGCTCCAGTCGCGGCTCATCATCGCCACGTATTGCAGCTTCTCGGGCAGCACCGCGTCGGGCGCTTCCAGCTGCAGCTCGATCGTCAGCGGGTCGATGGCACGCACCGCCGTGAGGCCCTTGAGCTGGAAGGCACGTTGCGACGAAGGCCCCATTGCCCGCTCCAGCGAGAACACCGCATCGTCAGCGGTGAAAGGGCTGCCGTCGTGGAATTTGACGCCGTCACGCAACTTGAAACGCCAACTGGTGGCGCTGTCCATCTGCCACGAGGTGGCCAGCGCGGGCTCGATGCCGAACTTCTGGTCGCGCCCCACCAGCGATTCGTAGATCTGGTGCACCACGCGCGAGTGGTACAGCAAAGCCAAGGCTTGCGGGTCCATGGTCTGCGGGTCGAAGGCGGTGGCGATGCGCACCGTTTGTGCGGCGGCGGGCATGCCGGTGGCAGCCAGCAAGCACCCCAGCATCACCGCCGATACGGCAGACAGCCACCGGCGCCGGACCCGGGCCAGCCACCGGCACAGCAGCCCTGCGGTCGGGGGTTGCGACAACATCTCGCGAAGGCTGTGTAGGCAGATCATGGGTGGCAACGATGCCACAGGGCCGGCGTCACCACAGCCCCGGATGACCCTGCCATCTCGGCCACATCCTCACCTGCAGCCGTCCAACTATCCGCCGTCGTCGGAGCCCTCGCCGCCATCTCCATCCGCACTGTCGGCCTCGTCCTCGTCGCGCGCTTTCTGCACCCGAGCAGCCAACGCGCCCTGCAGCGGCTCCATCGCTTGCAACAGCTCGGCGGTCGGCACGGTGGCGGCCAGCCGCGCAACCGGCAGCGGCAGGGTGCTCATGTACGGGGCATTGAACCAGCGATCGGTCTGGCGCTGCGTGGTCACCACCGACACGGCCACCCCCGACACCAGCAGTGCGGCGACCGCCGCACCGATCACCCGCGGGTGCGACGGCAGGGCCTGCACCAGGTGGGCGCGCACCAGCAACGCCACCAGCACCGCCTGGACCAAGCCGCTCAACTGCCACATCGACGGCGCCCCTATGGCAGCGGCCGCCTGCGGCCACAGCAGGTCCGTCAGCGCAATCAACAGCAGCCACGGCAAGGCGATGCGCAAGTGCCCGCCGAAATCGAAGCGGTGACTGAAGACCTTGGACACCAGCGCCCACAGCCCCACCCACAGCACCAGCGCCAGCGGCACCCCGAGCACCGTGGGCAACCACACCGACGGGTCAGCTCCCGGGTCCAGACCCACCCACTGCGTGCCGAACTGCAGCGCCAGCAGCAGCAAGCCCGCGAGCAGTGCCCAAGCGATGCCACCAGTGGATGAGCGCCGCATGGGCTGTTCGGGGGCCAGCACTTCGGCTGGCAGTCGAACATTCAAATGCGTCGCACCCAATTGCAAACGCGCACCGGCTTGCGGCAGCAGCAGTGTCTGCCCACTGCCGATGCGTCGCTTGCCCTGCTGCACGCCGTTGTGGCTGCTGAGCACCGTCAGCACCACGCGGCCGTTGTCGTCGGCCGACACGCGCGCATGGTGCGGTGCGGCATGCGGATCGTCCAGCACCACGGTGTTGTCGAGCGCGCGCCCGATCGTCACCGGCCAATGCCAGACATCGACAGCGCGCGGCGCGCGTGCACCGCGGCCCGCCGGCTCCACCAGCTCGATCAGCGCGAGTCGCTGGGCTGGCTGGTGCCGAGAGCCGATTTGGACGGGAGTGGGGTCGTCGGGGAGGGGTTCTTGGGATCGGTCCATGCGTAGCCGTCGATGTAGTGGCGGGCGAGGGTCTGCGCGCTGTCGAAGCCGACGCCATACGCGTCGAAGCGGCCTTGCACCCCGGTTTGCTTGCCGTCCAGCGTGGCGACCAGCACGGTCAAGTCGTGCAGCCCGGGCAGCTTCTTGTAGGCCCGCAGGCAAACCACGGCTTTCAAGGGCAAGCCCTCGCGGTTGACCAGCCGTTCGACGCAACGCGCGGCGGTTCGGTTGCGGTCGTCGTTGCCGATGCGTTCGTTGCGGAAGCTGCTGGAATAGCGATCGGCAAAGCGCAGCATGCCGAGCTTGCTGCCGTCGTAGGCTTCGTGGCGCACCGTCAGAAAACCGGTCAACACCCCGCCGCCGACGAAGATGCGGGTGTCCATCTCGCAATCCGACCGTTCGAATTGCAGGCCCTTGGTGGCTTGCGGCGACCCTCGGCCCCAGCAGCGCATGAAGTCTTCTTGCGGCACAGGGATGCGCAAGCGTGGGTGGCCCGCAGCGCGCCAGGGCAGGGCGGTGAATCGCTGGGTCAGCTCGGCTTGGTGCCCCATCAACTGGCGTGCGATTTCTTCCCAGGCCGGGGTGGTGATGGGTGTGGCGTCGAGCCCGCGCTGCAGCAAGGCGCGCGTGAAGGTGGCGGGCACCAGGAAGCTGATCTGTTCACCATCGCGCCGGGCGGCCACGTTGACGCCCACCAGCCGTCCCTGTTCGTCGAGCGCGGGGCCCCCGCTCATGCCCGGGCTGAGCGAGCCGCCGAAGAACAGTGTGGGCAGGAAGCCGCGCTCGACCGGGCCGTTGTAGCTGCCTTCGGCAACCGCAAAACCCACATCCAGCGGGTTGCCGAGCGAGTAGATGCGCGCGCCGCGGGCCAGCAAAGCCGCATCGTCACGCAGCTGCACCGCGCCACGACCTGCGAAGGCACCGGGTTTGGCCGGTCTGAGCAGGGCCAGGTCGTGCACCACGTCGAAGGCCAGCAGCTCCAGCGCACCCTGCTCACCATCGACCGTGGCATAGACCAGCCGATGGCGCTCGGGTTGCAACGCGTACTGGCTGATGACGTGGTAGTTCGTGATCAGGTGGCCGTTGTCGCCGACCAGAAAGCCCGAGCCCACCGAAGACTGGCTGTCCTGCGTCTTCAGCAGGGTGCGAATCTGCAGCAGCAACGGGCGCGATCGTTCGTAGATGCGCTGGCCGGGGCCCGACAGCAGCACCTCGGCTGGCTGGGCCGCAGAGGGCTGCGTGACCACCGAACCCGGCACAGCAAGACCGGGAGCCGCTGGTTGCGCCGCTGGATTCGTGGTCAGCGCGGCTGCGCCCGCTGCCAACGGGGACCGCAATGGCACCCCGATGGCGGCCGCTGCGGCTGCAGCTGCAGCGGCCGCGGCGCCAGCACCGGGAGCCGATGCGGAAGGCACCGCCGAAGGCGCTGGAGCCGTTGAAAGATTCCTCGCTGCGGCAGCAGCGTTCGGCGACTTCGCGGTGGCGCCGGTCGGCGCTGCAACCGTGGTCGCCAGAGCGCCGGGCGCCAGAGCCAGCCAGGCGCAGGTGGCAACCAGGGATACCGCCAGGTGACGATGCGCACGCGGGCTGGCCAGGCCCTTCGACAGCGAGCCCGGGGGGCCGATTGGATGCATCGCTCGATTTTAAGCGGGGCCATCCGAAGCCGCCCGGGTTGCAATCGATGACCTGCCGGCTCTGTCGGTGGACCCGTTCGGCGCCACGCTCGGGTCGTGGTTCGGCGTCAGCGAATCCGAACTGGCAACGGTGATGGCGAATCTGCGCTGCTGCAGCCAGCGCAACCTGGGTTTCCTGTAGGCCCCGGCGGCCATTCACCGGGGGTGTTCGCACGTGCGTTCACAAGTGCGTTCGCAGGCGGGTTCTTCAGCGCCGGCGTCGGCCGCGGCATCCACAGCGGCACCGGCCACGTATGTCAGGGCTGACGACCCGGCATCTTCACTTCGGCATCGAGCCGAGATCCGGGCGGTCTTCTGTTCAATTCAAGAAGGAACCCCATGAAACTCGCTCGTTGTGCTTCACTGACCGTCGCTGTCCTGACCCTGAGCGCCTGCTCCGGAATGAACCCGTCCACCAAGATGTCCGAAACCGGCATGGCCAACAACGGCAGGGCGAGTGGCTCGATGGACAGCAACACCATGGCGCCGGTGATGGTCGGCGGCGCTGCGATGCTGCCCACCAGGGACATCATCGACAACGCTGTCAACTCGAAGGACCACACCACGCTGGTGGCTGCGGTCAAAGCCGCGGGTCTGGTGCCGACCTTGAAGGGAGCCGGCCCGTTCACGGTGTTTGCGCCCACCAACGCCGCGTTTGCCGCGCTGCCCGCAGGCACCGTCGACACGCTGCTGAAGCCGGAAAACAAGGCGCAGCTGACGAAGATCCTGACCGCCCATGTGGTGGCCGGGCGCATGGATGCCAAGGCGTTGCTGGCGGCGATCCGTGCCGGCGGCGGCAAAGCCGTTTTGAAGACGGTCTCCGGCGACACGCTGGTGGCCATGCCCGCTGGCAACGGCATCGCGCTGCAGGACGAATCGGGCCGCAAGGCGATGGTGACGATCGCCGATGTCAATCAGTCCAACGGTGTCATCCATGTGATCGACAGCGTGTTGCTGCCGACCTGATCGAGCCCGACGAGCCGTCTGGGGCCGGGCCCGGCCCGGCCGGTTTCAGCCGCGCCGCATCAGCGTGCTCTTGCCGAACAGGCTCTCGATCAGGTCCACCGCCAGCACCGCGGTGCGGTTGCGCACATCCAGCGCGGGGTTCAGCTCCATCACGTCCAGGCTCGCCAGGCGGCCGCTGTCGGCGATCATCTCCATGCACAGCTGGGCTTCGCGGTAGGTGGGGCCGCCGGGCACGGTGGTGCCGACCCCCGGCGCGATTTCGGCATCGAGAAAGTCGACATCGAAGCTGACATGCAGGTGGGTCTTGTCGTCCATCGTCGCCAGCGCCAGCTCCATCGTGTGGCGCATGCCCATCTCGTCGATGTAGCGCATGTCGAAGACCTCCATGCCCTGCTCGTGCACAAAGCGCTTTTCGCCCGCATCGACACTGCGGATGCCGATCTGCCGCACCACCTTCGGACTGATCGCCGGCACCGTGCCGCCGATCTCGATCAACTCCTGCGGGCCATGCCCGCACAGGCAGGACACCGGCATGCCGTGGATGTTGCCGCTGGGGGTCAGCGCACTGGTGTTGAAGTCGGCATGCGCGTCCAGCCACAGCACACGCAGCTTCTTGCCGGCTTCGCGGCAATGGCGCGCCACCGCGCTGATCGAGCCGATGCCCAGGCAGTGGTCGCCGCCCAGCAGGATCGGCAGACGGCCGTCTTGCAGTTCCGCATACATCGCTTCGTGCACCAAGCGGTTCCATTCGATGACTTCGGGCAAGTGCCGATAGCCATCGACCGGCGGTTGCCAGGGGTTGGCGGGGCCGGCCAGGTTGCCGCGGTCCAGTACCTCCATCCCATGCGCCTGCAAGGTTTCGGCGATGCGCGCCACGCGCAGTGCTTCGGGGCCCATGCTGGCGCCGCGGTCGCCGGCGCCGATATCGGTGGGAGCGCCGATCAGGCTGATGCGGGTGTTCATCGGCGGGTCTCCGGTGGTGCGTTGCGGTGAGGCGGCAGGTCGCCCAGCGGCGCTGCTTCGGTGTCGCCGGCATGGCCCAGCTCCAGCCCGTAGTGGCGCGACAGGCAGCGCCAGGCTTCTTCCGCTGTTTCGACGAACTCGAACAGTTGCAAGTCGCGTGGGCCGATCATGCCGGTTTCGACCAGGTGGTCGAAGTCGATCAGCCGTTGCCAGAACGCGCGGTCGAACAACAGGATCGGGCGGCGGTTGCTTTTGCCGGTCTGGATCAGCGTGATCGCCTCGAACAACTCGTCCAGTGTGCCGAAGCCGCCCGGAAAGCACACCAGCGCGATGCTGCGCATCAGGAAGTGCATCTTGCGCAAGGCAAAGTAGTGGAACTGAAAGCACAGCTCGGGCGTGATGTAGTCGTTGGGCCGCTGCTCGTGTGGCAGCACGATGTTCAAGCCGATGCTCTTGCCGCCGACTTCAAAGGCGCCCCGGTTGCCTGCCTCCATGATGCCGGGGCCACCGCCGGTGACCACATAGACAGGGGTGTCGAGCGCTGCCGAGCGTTGCGTGACAAGGGCCGAAAACCGGCGCGCTTCTTCATACCAGCGACTCATGGCCACCGTGTTTTCGGCGCGGCGGATCAGCGCGGTGTCGTTGCTTTCGCGCGCGGTGGCCAGAGCAGCCTGCGCGGCTTCGGGCGGCACGATGCGGGCGCTGCCGAAGATCACGATCGTCGACTCGATTCCCAGATCCTGCTGCACCAGTTCGGGCTTCAGCAATTCCAGTTGCACCCGCACCGAACGCAACTCGTCGCGCAACAAAAATTCGCGGTCGTCGAAAGCGAGTCGGTAGGCGCTTTCGGGTCCGGCATAGCGCCGGTCGGCTCCGGCTCCGGCGGCGTCTTGCCCGGCGCTGCGGAAATTGCGGCCTTTCAAAGGCGGCAGCGAGGCTTCGAGTGCTTTGGGGTGGGTGGCGCGGGGCGGTGAGAACGATCGATCGGGATCGGCGGTCGGCGTCGGATCAGGGCGTGAGTCGGCAGTCATCACTCCGAGCTTAAGGCCGAAGCGCCGGTCCTTGAGCAGGCTCGTGAGCGGGTTCGTGAGCGAGCGCGGGGTCGGCGGTGGTGGCTGCCGGCCCGCAAACCGGGCACGCACTCTGGCGTGACAGGGCGATGCTGTCCCAGCTCATGCGGCGCGCATCGAGCATCAGGAGCCGCCCGCTCAAGCTTTGCAGCTCGTCGCTGTCGATCAGCAGCTTCAGCGCTTCCGCCGCCTGCATGCTGCCGACGATGCCCACCAGTGGCGCAAACACCCCCATCGTGGCGCAGTCCACGTCTTCGTGCGCAGCGTCGGGCGGAAACAGGCAGGCATAGCAAGGCCCGTGGCGCTGACGGCTGTCGTAGACCGAGATCTGCGCGTCGAAGCCGATCGCGGCGGCCGACACCAACGGCCGCCCGTGCCGCACGCAAGCCGCATTGACCGCATGGCGGGTGGCGAAGTTGTCGCTGCAGTCGAGCACCACATCGGCGAGCGGAACCTGTTGGTCGAGCCAGCCGGCATCGGCGCGGCAAGCCACGGCGTCGATCCGCACACCGGGGTTGATCGCGGCCAGCGTGGCGGCCATCGAATCGACCTTCGGCAGTCCGATGCGCGAACTCTGGTGGGCGATCTGGCGCTGCAGGTTGGTCAGGTCCACCTCGTCAGGGTCGACAAGCGTGATGCGGCCGACGCCCGATGCGGCCAGGAACATCGCTGCGGGAGAACCGAGCCCGCCGCACCCCACCACCAGCGCATGCGCAGCCAGCAAGCGTTGCTGGCCTTCGATGCCGACCGCGTCGAGCATCAGATGGCGGGCATAGCGCTGAAGTTGGTTGTCGTCCATGGGAAAGCAGTCTGCCAATGCGATGTCGCAAAGAACAAACCCGCCAGCGGCGGGTTTGTCGGGTGGCTTTCAGATTCGCAAGCGCCGGCTCATTTGCCTTCGGGCTTGGCCACCGCAGCTTCCACGCGCTGCTCGGCCGATGTCTTGCTGGCCACCACCGGCAAACCCCGCAGCTGGTTCAGCGCCTGCTGCAGCGGAAAGTCGTCGGCGGTGCCGAATTCCGGCAGCGGCTTCGGCGGCTCCTTGGACTTGGCCAACTGCTCTTCGAGCCGCTTGCGGGCCTCTTCGCGCAGCTTCTCGCGCGCCGGATCTTTCTTCTCGTCGGTGCCTTCCAGGTGCTTGTCGAGGTCGGCTTCGCGCATGCGCAAAGCAGCGTAGACATTGCCTTCTGCGGTTTCATCCAAGAACACATCGGGAACGATGCCCTTGGCCTGGATCGAGATGCCGCTGGGTGTGTAGTAGCGCGCGGTGGTGATCTTCAGCGCGGTGTCACCGGGCAACGGTCGGACCGTTTGCACCGAGCCCTTGCCGAAGGTTTGCGCACCCATGATGGTTGCGCGCTTGTGGTCCTGCAGCGCGCCGGCGACGATCTCGCTGGCCGATGCCGAGCCTTCGTTGACCAGCACCACCAACGGCACTTTCTTGACCGCTTCGGGAAGCTTTTTCAGCGGGTCGCCGCCACCACGACGGGCATAGAAGTCCGGGTTGGCGCGGAAGGTGGCGCGCGACTCGGGCAACTGGCCGTTGGTCGACACCACCACCACATCGGTCTGCAGGAATGCGGCCGACAACGCCACTGCGCCGTCCAGCAAGCCGCCCGGGTCGTTGCGCAGGTCCAGCACCAGACCCTTCAGGTTCGGGTCCTGCTTGTAAAGCTCTTCGAGCTTCTTGACGAAGTCGTCGATGGTGCGGTCCTGGAACTGGCTCACGCGCAGCCAGCCATAGCCGGGCTCGATCATCTTGGCGCGCACGCTCTGCATGCGGATTTCTTCGCGGACGATCGTCACCGGAAAGCTGCGGCTTTCGGACTTGCGAAACACCGTCAGCACGACCTTGGTGTTCGGGTCGCCGCGCATCTTCTTCACCGCCTGGTCGACCGACAAGCCTTTCACCGCGGTGTCGTCAATGCGGGTGATGAGGTCGCCCGGCTTCAGGCCGGCGCGGAAGGCGGGCGAGCCTTCGATTGGCGAGACCACCTTCACCAAGCCGTCTTCCATGCCCATTTCGATGCCGATGCCGACGAAGCGTCCGCCAGTGGCTTCGCGAAATTCCTTGAACGATTTTTTGTCGAAGTACTGTGAATGCGGGTCCAGCCCGGCCACCATCCCGGAGATGGCATCGGAGATCAGCTTCTTCTCGTCGACGGGCTCGACGTATTCGGCCTTGACGCGGTCGAACACCGCGGCCAGCTGCTGAACCTCTTCAAGCGGAAGCGGTGCCACCGAGCTGCGAGCCACCGCCTGCAACTGCATGGTGGTGAGCGCACCGGCCACCACACCGACCGCGACGAGGCCTGCAACCTTCAGTTTTGAACCCATCTTCACTGTCCTTTCGGGGACGACCCGGCTGAGCATCACATGCCGATCCAGTATAGGACCGGCCCACCCTTTGGAGGGGGTCGGCCTCCGAAAGTTGCCTCTGGTTCGTGAGGCTTTGCGTGCCGTTGCGGCTTTGCCGGCACCGCAGCCACGGATCGGTGCAGGTGCATCATCGGCGCCGGACGCACACCCATGACCGATTCCATCTCGCCCCCCCGCCCGGTTCCCGAGCCTGCTGCTGACGAGGTCGACCGCTGGACCGCCGCGCGTCGAGCGCCGCGTCTTGGTGACAGCAACCTGCTGGCAACTGCGCGGCAATGGCTGCGGCGCCTGCCGGCCCGTCGCAGACCGACCCGCCTGGCGGCCAAGCATCCACGGATCGTCAACCGCATCGCCTGGTGCTGGTCCGACCCGGCGCTGAGCATGCAGGTGCTGGACGACCTGCTGACCGACCGGCGCGGGGGTCGAGATGGATTCCCGGCACCGATCGTGCTCGAGTTGCGCCGACTGCGCCGCCTGAATGCGGGGCGCGCCCGCTGAAACCGCGCCTGGGCACTGGCACTCTCCCGAATTGACAGCCAGATACATTCGTCTCAATATACTTTCAATGACCCGCATCCTGCATCGCGTCCTTCACCAAGCGTCCGGCCATGAACTGCCGCATGCCGTGGCCGCAGAAGGCATCGAGATCGTCGACCGTGATGGCCGGCGCTACATGGATGCATCCGGCGGTGCTGCGGTGTCCTGCCTGGGACATGGCCATCCGGACGTGCGGGCTGCCATGCACCGGCAGATCGATGCCATGGCCTATGCCCACACCAGCTTCTTTACCACCGAGGTGGCCGAGGCGTTGGCCGAGAAGCTGGTGGCTGGCGCGCCCGCCGGCATCGGCCGGGCCTACTTCGTGTCCGGCGGCTCCGAAGCCGTCGAGGCCGCGTTGAAGATGGCGCGGCAGTATTTCGTCGAGATCGGCCAGCCGCAGCGCAGCCATTTCATTGCGCGCCAACAGAGCTACCACGGCAACACCCTGGGCGCCCTGGCTGTGGGCGGCAACCTGTGGCGGCGCAAGCAGTTCGCCCCACTGTTGATGGATGTCACCCATGTCTCGCCTTGTTATGAGTACCGCGGCCGCGCCGAAGGCGAAAGCGCCGAGGTCTATGGCCAACGGCTGGTGGCCGAGTTGGCTGGCGCGATCGAACGCATCGGCCCCGATCGCGTGATCGCCTTTGTGGCCGAAACCGTGGGCGGCGCCACATCGGGCGCGCTGACACCGGTGGCGGGCTACCTGCGCGGCATCCGCGAGCTGTGCACGCGCCACGGCATCCTCTTGATCCTGGACGAAGTGATGTGCGGCATGGGCCGAACCGGCAGCCTCCATGCCTGCGAGCACGACGGTGTCGCACCCGATCTGTTGACCGTGGCCAAGGGTCTGGGCGGCGGCTACCAGCCGATCGGCGCGGTGCTGGTTTCCGAAACCATTGCGAATGCCTTCGAGCAAGGCAGTGGTCTGTTCCAGCATGGGCACACCTACATCGGCCACCCGGTGGCCTGCGCGGCGGCGCTGGCGGTGCAGCAGGTGATCGAGCGCGACGGCCTGCTGGCGAAAGTTCGCCAGCAGGGGCAAGGCCTGTCCGACCGTCTGCAACAGGCCTTCGGCAACCACCCGCATGTCGGCGACCTGCGGGGGCGCGGTTTGTTCCGCGGCATCGAGCTGGTGGCCGACCGCAGCAGCAAGACACCCTTCGATCCCGCACTTCGGCTGCATGCCCGAATCAAGTCACAAGCGATGGCGCATGGGTTGATGGTCTACCCCAGCGGCGGCACCGTCGACGGCCGGCTCGGCGACCATGTCTTGCTGGCTCCCCCCTTCATCGTCACCGAAGACCACCTGGACCAGATCGTTTCGCGGCTGGCGCAGTCCATCGATGCGGCCATCGCCGAGCTGCCAGGGCCAGGCGCGACCCGTGCAGCTGGCGGTGCGCGTCAGACGCAGGCTGCCGAAGCCCATTGAACGTTTGAGTCAGGCAGCTGTTCCCCTTGTTTCGTTGTTCCACGTTCCATCCCAAAAGAGGAGAAATTCCATGACCCGATCCACCCACAGCGCAACCGTTGCTCCTCGGCGTTCTGCTCTCGGCCTGGCCGCTTCGGCTGCTGCAGCGCTGCTGCTGGCCTTGCCCGCTGGCAGCGCCTTCGCCCAACAAAAGTTCATCACCATCGGCACCGGCGGCGTCACCGGCGTGTACTACGCGGCCGGCGGTGCCATCTGCCGCTTGATGAACAAGGACCGCGCCAAGCACGGCATCCGTTGTTCGGTCGAATCCACCGGCGGCTCGGTCTTCAACGTCAACACCATCCGCGCCGGCGAGCTCGACTTCGGCGTGGCCCAGTCCGACGTGCAATACAACGCCACCAAAGGCGCCAAGCAGTTCGAGAAGGACGGTGCCTTCAAGGAACTGCGCGCGGTGTTCTCGGTGCACCCCGAGCCGATGACCGTGCTGGCGCGCAAGGAAGCCGGCATCAAGAAGTTCGAAGACTTCAAAGGCAAGCGCTTCAACGTCGGCAACCCCGGCTCCGGCACGCGTGCTGCTGCCGATGAGCTGCTGGCGGCGATGGGCTGGACGACAAAGGACTTCGCGCTGGCCTCCGAGCTGAAGGCCGACGAACACGGCGCCGCGCTGTGCGACAACAAGATCGACGGATTCTTCTACAGCGTCGGCCACCCCTCAGCCAACATCCAGGATCCGATCACCACCTGCGGCGCCAAGCTCGTGCCGCTGACCGGCCCGGCTGTCGACAAGCTGGTTGCGGGCGCCCCGTACTACGCCAAGGTCAACATCCCCGGCGGCCTGTACATCGGCAACCCCGACCCGACCCCCACGTATGGCGTGCTGGCCACCTTCGTGACCTCGTCGAAGGTGCCTGACGAAACGGTGTACCAACTGGTCAAGGCGGTGTTCGAGAACTTCGACGACTTCAAGAAGCTGCATCCGGCCTTCGCCAACCTGGACCCGAAGGAGATGGTGAAGAACGGCAACAGCGCGCCGATGCATCCGGGCGCCGTCAAGTACTACAAGGAAAAAGGCTGGCTTTGATTTTTGGCCCCCACGCTCCCTGACGGTCGCTGCCCCGAGGGGGCGTTCGCAAGCGGCCCGGCAGGGCCGGTTCCGCGGCTCTTCTTGATCGGTAGCGCTGCGCTTCGCTCGCGCACTGTCGGGGAGGGTGGTGCGGGAGCGGGGTTGGGTTGTGATGAGCCGGGGAAGGTGGCGATCCGACCGCTCCCCGGCTCCATTTGTTTTTGCATGACCGGAGGAGGAACTCCATGGCCACGATGACACCGAATACCGAATCGACTGCAAACGAAGTCGATGTCAACAAGCTGGTTGCGGAAAACGATTCCGGCGGGCGCAGCCCCGGGCCCACCGTTGCCAAGCTGATCCTGATCGTCTGTCTGGCCTGGAGCCTGTTTCAGTTGTGGATCGCCTCGCCGTTGCCGTTTGCGCTCGGCATCGGTGTGTTCAACGACACCCAGTCGCGATCGATCCACCTGGCGTTTGCGGTGTTTCTGGCTTATCTGGCCTATCCGGCGCTGAAGAGTTCGCCGCGCGACCATGTGCCGATCCAGGACTGGGTGCTGGCGCTGGTGGGTGCGGCTTGCGCAAGCTATTTGTTTGTTTTCTACCGCGAGTTGGCAGGGCGGCCGGGCCAGCCGACCACGCAGGATCTGGTGGTGGCGGTGGTCGGTGTCGTGCTGCTGCTGGAAGCCACGCGCCGCGCGCTGGGCTTGCCGATGGTGATCGTGGCCTGCGTGTTCCTGATCTACACCTTCGGCGGGCCGTACATGCCGGACATGATTGCCCACAAGGGCGCGTCGTTGTCGCGTGTGGTGTCGCACCAGTGGCTGACCACCGAAGGCGTGTTCGGCGTGGCCTTGGGAGTCTCCAGCGGATTCATCTTTCTGTTCGTGCTGTTCGGCTCGTTGCTGGACCGGGCCGGTGCCGGCAACTACTTCATCAAGAGCGCCTTCGCGCTGCTGGGCCACATGCGCGGCGGGCCAGCCAAGGCAGCGGTGGTGTCGTCGGCCGCCACCGGCATCATCAGCGGCTCGTCGATCGCCAACGTGGTCACCACCGGCACCTTCACGATCCCGCTGATGAAGCGCGTGGGCTACCGGCCCGACCAGGCGGGTGCTGTCGAGGTGTCGTCATCGGTCAACGGTCAGTTGATGCCGCCGGTGATGGGCGCGGCGGCGTTCTTGATGGTCGAGTACGTGGGCATCCCGTACACCGAGGTCATCAAGCATGCCTTTCTGCCGGCAATCATTTCTTACATCGCGCTGTTCTACATCGTTCACCTGGAGGCACTGAAGTCGAACCTCGTCGGCTTGCCACGGCGCTCGCAGGCCACCGCTGGGCAGCGGCTGATCTCGCTTGCCACCACCGTGGCCGGCTTCGTCGTACTCGCCGGGGTTGTCTACTACGGCATCGGCTGGATCAAGGGCGCTCTGGGCGCAGCCGCCATCTATGTCATCGGTGTGCTGGTGCTGGCCGCGTATCTGGGCCTGCTGTGGATCGGTGCGCAGCAACCGGAACTGCCGCTGGACGACCCGAATGCACCGGTGTTCGAGCTGCCAGAAACCGCACCCACATTGAAGAGCGGTTTGCACTACCTGCTGTCGGTGGTGGTGCTGATCTGGTGCCTGATGATCGAGCAGATGTCGCCGGCGCTGTCGGCCTTCTGGGCCACGCTCTTCATGATCTTCGTGATCGTCACGCAGCGGCCGCTGCTGGCGGCGATGCGCGGGCGCAGCAACTACGGCCGGGCGTTCTCGCTCGGTATCAAGGACCTGATCGACGGTCTCGAAGCGGGTGCCCGCAACATGATCGGCATCGGGGTGGCCACAGCGGCGGCCGGCATCATCGTCGGCACCGTGTCGCTCACCGGCATCGGTCTGGTGATGACCGAGGTGGTGGAGTTGCTGTCGGGCGGCAACCTGATCGTGATGCTGGTGCTGGTGGCGGTGGTCAGCCTGATCCTGGGCATGGGTCTGCCGACCACGGCCAACTACATCGTGGTGTCGACCCTGATGGCCCCGGTGGTGGTGGAGCTGGGTGCGCAGAGCGGGCTGATCGTGCCGCTGATTGCGGTGCACCTGTTCGTCTTCTACTTCGGGCTGATGGCCGATGTGACACCCCCCGTGGGATTGGCGTCGTTCGCTGCGGCAGCCATCGCGCGAGCCGACCCCATCAAGACAGGCGTGACCGCGTTCTTCTACAGCATGCGGACCGCGATCCTGCCGTTTTTGTTCATCTTCAACACCCAACTGCTGATGATCGGCATCGACAGCGTCTTCCATCTGGTGATGACAATCGTCAGCGCGACCGCGGCGATGCTGATCTTTGCGGCGGCCACGCAGGGCTACTTCATCGTGCGCTCGAAGTGGTACGAGTCGATCGCGCTGTTGCTGGTGACTTTCACGCTGTTCCGCCCGGGCTTTTGGTGGGACATGGTCTACCCGGCGTATCAAACCGTGCCCGCAGCCGAATTGACGCAGCGGGTGGAAGCGGCTCCGGCCGGCGACAACCAGCGCATCTGGATCGAGGGCATGAACCTCGATGGCAAGGACATCCGCAAGGGCGTGCTGTTGCCACTGGGTGAGCCCGGCACCGCACGAGAGCGGCTCGGCCGCATCGGGCTGGTGGTGGTGCCACTGGCCGACAAGATGCAGATCGCGCAGGTCAAGTTCGGCTCGCGTGCCGAAAAGCTGGGGCTGGAGCAGGGCTTCGACATCGCCAGCATCGAGGTGGCGGCCGAGCGGCCCGACAAGGAATGGATGTTCATTCCGGCATTGCTGTTGCTGGCGCTGATCGTGCTGGTGCAGCGGGCGCGTTTGCGGCGCGAGCCCAAGCTGCAGCCGGCAGCAGCAACCGGTTGACGTTGCTCGGAATCGGCTCAGCCCGGGTTGCGCTTGCCGAGCCAAGCTTCGACCACCCCTGCCAAGCGCGCGAAGTGGCGCGCAATGTCGGACTCGTCCACCGCGCCGTAACCCAGCACCAGCCCGCGCTGCGTGACCGGCCGGCGCATCTGGTACAGCGACAGCGGCCGGCTTGCCACCCCCGCTTGCGCAATGCGCTCCACCAGCGCTGCATCGTCCACCCGCGCCGGCAGGCCCAGAACCAGATGCAACCCGGCGTCGCCGCCCCGTATCGGCAGTGCGCTGCCGAAATGCCGGCCGATGGCAGCGATCAGCGCGTCGTGCCGGGCGCCATACACCGCGCGCATGCGCCGGATGTGGCTGGCGTAGTGGCCTTCGGAGATGAAGCGCGCCAGCACGGCCTGCTGCGGGGTCTGGCCTTCACGGTACAGCTCCGACAGAGCGCGGCCGAAGCCGTCGACCAGACCCGGTGGCAGCACCACATAGGCCAGCCGCAGCGCCGGGAACAGCGTCTTCGAGAACGTGCCGAGGAAGATCACGCGCTGGTGCATGTCCAGTCCCTGCAGGGCCGGCAGCGGGCGTGAGCCATAGCGAAACTCGCTGTCGTAGTCGTCCTCGATGATCCAGACCCCGCGCAGCGCAGCCTGGTCCAACAACTGCCGCCGCCGCGCGGCACCCATCAATGCGCCGGTGGGGTATTGGTGCGCCGGGGTCACGAAGATGGCGCGCGGCGGGTCTTTCCATTGCGCGGCGGTGGGTGCCAGGCCCTCGATATCTAGCCCCACCGGCACCACCTTCAGACCCGCTGCGCCGAACACGCTCCGCGCGCCCCAGTACCCCGGGTCTTCGAGCCAGACGGCGTCGCCGGGATCGGCCAGCAGCTGTGCCACCAGTTGCAGCGACTGTTGCGTGCCGCTGGTGATGAGCACCTGCTCGGGTGAGCAACTCACGCCGCGGCTGGCGCGCAGGTGTTCGGCGATGGCGTAGCGCAAGCCCGCGTCGCCACCGCCGCTGGCATAGCTGAGTTGCGGCGGCGCCAGGTTGCGCCACAACCGCGATTGCAGGCGGCTCCAGATGGCGGCGGGAAACAAGCGCACTTCCGGAACCCCCGGTGTGAAGGCGCCCCACTGCAGGCTGGACGCTGCAGCCTGTTCGACCAGTCGCGCGCCGCGCCGCGACAGCAATGCACGGCGGGTCGCAAGCGCCGGCGCGTCGTCGCTCCTGGTCGGGGCTTCGATGCCGGCACCTGCATCCTGCGCGCCGACAGCAGGCGCACTTGCCGAGCGCAGCGCGGTTTGCGCAACGAAAGTGCCGCGGCCGACGCCCGCCTGCACATAGCCTTCCAACGCCAGCTGGGCATAGACATGCACGGCGGTGTTGCGTGCGATCCCCAGCGCGCTGGCCAAGGCGCGGCTCGGCGGCAGTTTGGAGCCGGCTGACAACGATCCGCGGCGGATGCCGTTCTGCAGCACCCGGTACAGCACCCGGTGGTCGGGGTCACCGGGCTGGTGGCGAAACGACCGGTGCAGCAGGTCCAGAGCCGTCTCTGGTCGTAAATTGGTTCCAGACATTTCTACCCATTGGCTCTTTCAATGGGTCCAAGTGGCCCATATCCTGCAACCGACGTCAAGCCTGCAAGGCCTTGGCTGCCCGCGCGATACCCCGCTTGTCACCCAGCCCGCACGCCACACCGCCGAGGAGCATTCCGATGACCGACCCCACCCTACCCAACCAGCGCAAGCCCCGCGCGAAGGCCGAAACCAAGGTCGGCGCCACCGACCACGCCAAGGCTTCGGTGAAGTTGCCGGCCGTGCAGGCGCATGGCGCTGCCAGCGCCAATGCCGACATCGATGCGCGGCGCCTGAAGGCCACGCCGCGCGGGGTCGGGGTCGGGTTTCCGGGCATCTATGCGGCCACCGCGCTGAATGCCGAAATCCACGATGTCGAAGGCCGCCGCTTCATCGACTTCGGCGCGGGCATCGCGGTGCTCAACACCGGCCATCGTCACCCGCGTGTGACCGCTGCCGTGCAGGAACAACTGCAGCACTTCAGCCACACCTGCTACCAGGTGGTGCCCTATGAAAGCGTGGTGTCGTTGGCCGAGCGCCTGAATGCGCGCACCCCGGGCAGCCACGCCAAGAAAACCGCGTTCTTCACGACCGGTGTCGAAGCGGTCGAGAACGCGGTGAAGATCGCCCGCTGCGCCACCGGTCGGCCCGGTGTGATCGCGCTGTCGGGCGCTTTCCATGGCCGCACCTACATGGGCATGGCACTGACCGGCAAGGTGGTGCCATACAAGACCGGCTTCGGCCCGTTTCCGGCGAGCGTCTATCACATCCCCACGCCGATGGCGCTTCATGAAGTGACCACCGCCGATTCGCTGATGGCGATCGAGCGCCTCTTCAAGGCCGATATCGAACCCACCCAAGTGGCAGCGATCCTGGTCGAGCCGGTGCAAGGCGAAGGCGGCTTTTATGTGATGCCGAAAGACTTCATGCAGGCGCTGCGCAAGCTCTGCGACACCCACGGCATCGTGCTGATCGTCGACGAGGTGCAAACCGGTTTCGGCCGTACCGGCAAGCTCTTTGCCAGCGAGCACTACGGAGTCGTCCCCGACCTGATGACGATGGCCAAGAGTCTGGCGGGGGGGCTGCCGTTGTCGGCTGTGACCGGCAAGGCCGAGCTGATGGATGCGCCAGC